>CAZEAH010000343.1:0-4181 GCA_964510075.1 uncultured Leptospirales bacterium
GGGTGATAGGGGGGAACCGCGGCTATTATCACGGCAACATCCATTCAAGCATAGTGGATTTCGCGAAGACGGTACGCTCCGACCTGGTAATACTCGACGCAACCAGGATACTCACCGCGCACGGCCCCAACGGCGGTACCGCGTCCGATGTTAAAGAATTACGTACGATCGTGATGGGCACCAACCCTGTAACCGTTGACGCGTACGCGGCCACCTTTTTTAATATGCAGCCTTCGTCCCTCGGCTTTCTCAGGCTGGCCGCTCGCGAGGGAATGGGTGAGATAAATATCGCCAGGATGAAGATCCTGCGCGCAGCGGTATGAAACACCGTCGCTGGTTTCACATTCGTGCGGCCGCGCAGCTCGCATGCTGGGCATTTTTTATCGCGCTTCTTTTCGCCACAAGGGACCCCGTTGAAGGCGGTTATCTCTACGGTCTTTTTCCGCGCCTTTCAATCCATCTCGGGCTAGCGACGAGTCTTTCCGTGCGCGCGGTCCTTACAGCCTTTCTGCCCGCGCTCGGCCTGCTGGTTCTTACCGCGGCCCTGGGTCGGTTTTTCTGCTCCACCGTATGCCCGCTCGGTGCGACGATCGACGCGTCCGACAGGCTCCTTTCCGGCGGGCACCGTGGAGACCGTTCGGACATCCCTCGGTCCGCAACCGGCGTTAAATACATCGTCCTTGCCGTATCGCTGGCGCTCGGCCTGGCCGGGATACAGGCGGCCGGAATCATCGACCCGCTATCGCTGTCGCTTCGCGCATACTCCACCATACTCTACCCGTACTTCGACCACCTCATAAAGATGGTATTCTCGGCGCTATTGTCCCTGCCGGTCCCGGGGACGCTCATTTCCCCGCTGTACGGGTTCCTTTCAAACCACGTGTTCGATTTCAATCCGGTCGTTTTCCGCAACGCGGGCGGCGTGCTCATCCTCTTTCTCGCGGTACTTCTGCCCGCCCTCTTTGCCCGCCGCTTCTGGTGCCGCTGCCTCTGCCCCCTGGGCGCGGTTCTCGCGCTCGCCGGCGGCGCGGGCATGTTCCGGAGAACGGTGGATTCGTCCAGGTGCGTTTCCTGCCTGCGCTGCGAGCGAGAGTGCCGCATGAAGGCCATACACGGACGAGGTTTATCCACCCTTCACTCGGAATGCATACAGTGCTTCGAATGCCTGAAATCATGCACATATAACGCCATTGAATTCCGGCTTGTATCGCCGTTCTCCCTTGCACGCTCATCCTCCAGTGAAAGCACCGTTGTTGCGGCACATACTGAGAGGCCATCAATTTCAAGAAGGGCCCTTCTGGCCGGAACCGTTTCGTCGATAGCGCTCATACCGGCCTTTAGACTCAACGCGGCGCGCAGGGAGGATTTTGCGTCTGTGATCCGCCCGCCGGGATCCCTTTCCGAAAGAGAGTTCCTCAACGCGTGCGTCCGTTGCGGGGCCTGCATGAAGGTGTGCCCGACCAACGCGCTTCATCCGGCCTTCCTCGAAGCCGGACTGGAAGGCGTCTATACGCCGCGCCTTGTTCCGCGCATCGGCTGGTGCGAAAAAAACTGCGTCCTCTGCACCGAGATATGCCCCACGGGGGCGATCCGGAAGCTCGGCATTCCCGACAAGGAAACCACCGTCATCGGCACCGCGTACTTCCTCAGGGACCTGTGCATTCCCTGGTCCGAGGGCCGCGAATGCATCGTCTGCGAGGAGGTGTGCCCGACGATAACAAAGTCCATCAAGTTCAGGGAAGAAACCGTGCTGAATAAGAAAGGCGAATCGGTACGCGTCAAGCTTCCCTATGTGCTCGAGGACGTCTGTATCGGCTGCGGTATATGCGAGAACAAATGCCCCGTCCGGGGGAACGCCGCCATACGGGTCCGCACGCGCAAGGCGGAACTCCCCACGGCCGGATAAGCCGGTCCCGCCGCCCCGAAGGAAATAATTTTACCGCTTGCAATTGCACCAGCAGTCGTGCTGTTGTTTCTGTATGCGATCGGATAAGTTCGAAATAGTCAAGGCGGCCTACGGCGGGTACGGTCTGGCCTTCGCCGATGGGATGGCCGTCTTTATCCCCTATGCATTCCCGGGGGACTGGGTGCGCGCGGCGATTACCGTCCGGAAGAAAAACCACGCCTTCGCCGAAATCGTAGACCTCATCGAGCCCTCGCCCATGCGGGTAGCGCCGGAATGCCCGAACTTCGGGCGCTGCGGCGGCTGTGATTATCTGGGGATTCGCTACGAGCACGAACTCGAGATCAAGCGGACGATTCTCCTCGAGAGCATCGCGCGTATAGGCGGGATCCGGTGCGATGCGATGGACAATGTCATGACGATTGACGGGCCGCGCTTCGGATACCGCAGCCACGCTACCGTAAAATACGAGCTGGGGAATACCGGCCTTTTCGCCGGAGGAACGTCCTCACTTGTCCCTTTTCCCTCTTCCGGCTGTCTGCTCGCGACTGAGGGAATAAACGAGGGCCTGAGAGCGATCCCTCCTCCTGGAAAGGGAGAGTTCAGGATCGCGGAGGACGCCGCGGGCCGCGTATTTCGTTCGTACGAGGCCGATACGGCACTGGAAGAGAAGGAGGCCGGCATCGTATACCGCCGGCACATTTCCTGCTTCTTCCAGGCGAATCGTTTTTTAAGAGGCAAAATGCTTGTGGCGGTCGGCGAATTCGCCGGGCTCGAGCCCGGAATGGGCTTTCTTGACCTCGGCTGCGGCTCGGGGTTTTTTACGCTCTATCTCGGTAAAAACGGCAACAGGGGCGCCGGCATAGACCGCGACGAGAGGTCTATTTACTGGGCGCGGGAAAACGCCCGCCTTAACGCCATCGAATCGGTGGAATTCCATGTGGGAGACGCGGGATCGTTCGACGCGCGAGGACACGTCGGAGATACGGTCGTCGTCGATCCTCCCAGGGCGGGACTGTCGCCGCGGACACGCAGCCTGATCGTCGGACTACTGCCCCGGAGGATCGTCTACGTGTCGTGCAATCCGGCCACCTTCGCGCGCGATCTGCGGGACTTCGAGTCCTCGGGATACCGCCTCGTGGGGCTGAAATGTATCGACATGTTCCCCGGCACCATGCACATAGAGGTCGTCGGTATGATGGAGCGTTAGGCGATTTCGTCCGACATCTCAAGGTACGTCATTGCGGTCACTCCGGCAAGCGGAAATACGGCGGCCAACCTGCATGGATAATAGCCGTCCGTATTGGGCTTCGTGCCGTGAGGATTGTCCGGCTGGGGTGTGCGCTGGAGACCGCGGTAATATTCGAGCGTCATGTCGTCGAGGTTGATTACATAGCCGTATTCGCAGAGCGAATCGAGCAGGAAGTCGTTCGCGACAGGAAAATGGTGAATGTCCCTGTCGTAAATCGCGGAGAGGAGTTTCGCGCCGCGGAAGCCCTGCAGCAGGTTGTACCACTCCACCGTGCCCTGCCCCGGAGAACGGTCCTCGTGCGGGTTCCAGTACTTTCTGACAAACTCGTCGGGCGCCACATCCCCCGGATACACCGGTATGACCGAGCGGAATTTCTCCCGGAAAGTGTCCCAGCCGTTTTCATTGTTTATTCTGACAACAAGTGCGCAGATCTCCTTTCCCAGCCATCCCGGGTATGAATCGAAATGGTGATAGTTGAGCATATATTTACCGTCTATTTTTACGCCGTATGCGCCGCGTGTTGCCATCCGCCCTTCCTTTCGCTGTCAGTTCATCGCATCGATCATATCGTTTGCCGCCCGATACGGATCATCGGAGGTCGACTCCTCCCATGTAAAGGAACAGCGTCGCAACCATCATTATCAGATGGTACAGCCCGTTCCAGTTCAACGGGTGAAAGATGTTGACCTTTGCCACCTGAACCGCGGAGGCGATGAAGGTTATTATCAGGCCGGCGACGAGATTGACGCTGCCCATTCCCGATGAAAGCCCGTATATATTGAGCCCGAGGAAAAAAAGCGTCACCGGAACGTAGTTTACAACGACGACGAGGAATTTGTCCGTAAGGAAGATACATACAAGGAACACGCATAGCTGAGCCGCCCCGATTGCGATGACGGCATCGCGGAGCATACCCTCGAAGAAGCGAAGAGCGCAGACCAGCACTATGCAAAATGTCATCGCTCCCGCCACAATCCATGAGAGCTTCTGCATCACCACGCGGCCTTTCGTTTCCCTTACCATAGG
>CAZEAH010000344.1:0-4159 GCA_964510075.1 uncultured Leptospirales bacterium
CCCAGGCACATTGCGGAGTTCCCGCAGCGCTCGATGTCGAAGGTCCACATGAGCTTACCGAAGTCGCCGGGCGGAACGACGAGGTTCGCCTTGGGCACGCGCACGTCGTCGAAAAAGAGGTCGCACGAGGGCATGCCGTGCAGGCCCATGTAGCGTTCCTGCTTCCCGAAGGTGAAGCCCGGCATCCCCTTCTCGACCAGCAGCCCGCCTATGGCCTTGTACCCCTTCGCGTCGCCGAAGCGCGTATAGACCATGTAATGGCTTGCGTGCCCGCCGCCGGTGATAAAGGCCTTTCTTCCATTAAGAATGTACGAATCTCCGTCCTCGACCGCCTTCGTGCTGAGCGAAGTGAGGTCGGAGCCCACCTCCGGCTCGGTCATGCACACCGAGACGCTGAGCTTTCCGCCGCACACCCCGGGAAGCACCCGCTTCTTCTGTTCCTCGGTCCCGAAAAGATCGATCACCCGGACCGGCCCCACGTTCGATTCGAACACCGGGGCGGCGATCATAGGGCTGAACTTTGCCAGCTCCTCGACCGCCAGGATCGCGTTTACGGCGGGCTGACCGCCGCCGCCGTATTCGGGCGAGAGGGTCATTCCAAGAAGCCCCATCTGTGCGTAACGGTCCATCAGCTCGTAGGGAAACTCGCACGTTTCGTCGATCTTTTTGGCAAGCTCCCTGAAATTCTCCCGCTCCCCCATCGTGCGGAGCGTTTCCACCAGCATCTTCTGCTCTTCGCTTAACGTGAAATCCATGCCCTCTCCTGTCTCTGCCGTAAGTTTCAGCTAAATGATTCGCGCGAGCCCCTTTATGTCGCGGAGCTTCTCTATTTCCATCACCATATCGATGATCCTGTCCAGTTTCGCGGACTCGCGCTTTCCGGCAAAGCGGCGCAGCTTTGCCGCCAGGTCGCCCGCCTCCATCGGATCGCGCGGGTCGCCCTTTGGAATGTCCGTCTGCCTGACGAGCTTCCTCCCGTCCTTAAGCGCGATCTCCACCCGGCTCGAGGTTTTTTCAGGATACGCCCTGTTGAGCTCCTCGTCGGTTTTTACGTTGACACGCTTCGCCAGATCGAGCACCGCGCCGTCGGCGATCCTGCGCTCGGTGAGCTGCCCGGGCCCCAGGTCGCCGTCCAGTATGCAGGCGGCAACGACATAGGGGATGGAAAACTGCGCCGAAACGAAGCTCCCTCCCTCGGGGACCCCCTTCCCCACCGCCAGCTCGGCCACGCCGTAGGTGTGCACCGCGATCGACTCGATATCATTCGCTCCGAAGCCCTGCTCCTTTACAAGCTCCAGGGCGGCCTGCGCCGCTCCATGCGTGTGCCTGCACGCCGTGTAGGGCTTGAAATAGATGTCCATGATGGAATAGTGCTCGCCGAGGCCGTCGGAGAGGCGCTCGAGCTTCGGTTCGGCCTTCACCGTTATCTGTGTGAAGCCTCCTTTGAGCGCCGAGCCTTCAAGCACTTCGGGACAGCCCGTAATGCCCTTCGATGCGAGGCCCGCGGCCATTATTCCGGCGCCGGCTGCCTGGCCTCCCTGTACGATCTTTATCGTATAGCCGCCCATAAGCTGTTCGGCCATTGAGAGCGGGAGCAGGTACCCTGCGTTCCCTATCGCGTTCAGCATGCCCGCCTCGTCCAGTCCCATGAGCTTTGCCGCCGCGGCCGCCGCGCCGAAGGTGCCGCAGGTGCCGGTGGGCAGGAAGCCCGACAGCGTGTGCCATGGATGCATTGCCGCGGCGGGCCGGTCGGCCGCCTCGTACCCGGCGACCACTGCCTCGATCACGGCCTTACCGCCGCGTTTGAGGGACTCGGCAAGCACTAAGGCCGCGGGCAGCACGGCCGACACCGGATGGTTCCCCCCGAAGCGGAGGCCGTCCTGCGCCTCGATGGCCTCCGCCGTGGTGCCGTTTATGAAGGCCGCGTTCTGCACGCCTGTCATGAACCCGCAGCCGAGCGCGGTCGCGGCCTTAGGCCCGCCGAGCGATTCGACGTATTCCACCACGGCCTTCACCGCGTCGAGCTCCAGGGCGCCGTAGATGTTCGCGATGTAGTCGAGCACGCAGAGCTTGGCCTTGTGTATCACCTCGCGCGGCAGCGAGTCGAACGAAAGGTCCGAGCAGAATCGCGCGAGCTTCCTCGTATGGTCCATATCCACCTCCCGGTTAAGCGTTTTGTATGTATACCGTGAACAAATCGGTTTTTCCCGCGCGATTTCGTTTATCGCCCGCCGAATGCGGCGAAGCACCTTTCCCCTCCGCGGACCGGCACTTTCAATAATAGAGTTGCTGCTGTACCGAGTGTCATTGCGAGCCCCGGCCGTACCGGGGCGCGGCAATCTCAAACAGAATCCGGTTTTTTACCTGTACCTTGTCGCTTTTTGAGATCGCCACGTCGGCCCGCGGTCTCCTCGCGATGACATTTTTGAAAGTTTCGCGACACGTCGAGCATACGAACGCATCAGACGTATCCGCGCTTTTCGTATATCTTGATCATCCTGAACGGATCGAGCACCTCGCGAAGCGCCTTCAGCTCATCAGCGCGCGGCGGCTCCGTCTCGTGGACGTCGTCGGCCACGTTGAGTTTCCACGGCGTGAGTTTCACCACCTCGTCGACCGATGTGTCGGGATGGTAGCTCGCCAGATACGCCTCCTTGGTCGATTCGTCGAACCGCAGTACGGCCTTGTTGGTGATAATGATCTTCGGTCCGGTCCCCGGAGGAAGCCCCCACCTCTCGCGCGCGCCGGGCCCGTCCAGATATCCGGGAGTGGTGACGAAGTCCACGCGCTCGGCGAGGCTGCGCGTGTCGTGCAGGGCGATGATGAGCACGTGCTTGGCGAGCGCGCCTATAGGGTTCGCCCCCCCCGAGCCGGGCAGGCGGCTTTTGGGCTTATTGTAATCGCCGATCGCGGTGGTGTTGATGTTGCCGAATTTGTCGACCTGGCTCCCCGAAAGAAAGCCCACGTCGATCCAGCCGCCCTGAAGGAACATGCCCATCACCTCGACAAGGCCGCCTATCATGGCCGCGCCGGGGTTGAGACAGGGGTCTCCCACGGAAAGGGCCGGACGCGCCGGACGGGCGTCGTACACGCCGGACTCCTGAAGCATCGTCGCCCCGGGGGCGTGCGTGTGCTTGGCGATGTTCGCCGACATCGTGGGAAATCCCGTCCCCACGATGACGATATCGCCGTCATTGATCTCCCGCGCGCCGCAGCACGCCATGAGTTCGGGTTTGATGTAGTCGTCGGGATGCGTGGTCATGCTCGTTCCTCCCTCAATACGCGTAACTGACGGGATACCCGTAGTCGAACTTCGCCTGGAGCTTTTTGTACTGCGGATAGCCGAACTTCTGTATGTATTTCTGCGTGTATTCCACCCGGTCCTTTACGCCGAAGACCCACTCGTCCAGGAAGGCCTGGAAGCCCTCGACGGTGTTTGAGGCCTGCTGGTAGGTATATCCGAACGAGAAGTCGACGTCGTAGAACCCGGGAGTGTATCCCGGGTGCGCGCCGAAGGGCTCCTCGGTGACGGCCGCAACCTTGAACGCCGGTACGATGGTGCGCGACGGGTCCTTGCCGATTGTCTCGCGGCTGACGATGCGCTCGCACGAAACGATTACCTTCTTCGCCGCGTTTGCGCCCCACTTGCAGTCCCCGCCGATCCCCCACATCTGCGCGTTGCCGTCCTCGTCCGCCTGCTGGACATGGATTATCGCCGTGTCGGGATTGAGCGCCGGCGCGAGCATTACCGGGCTCCCGTCGAAGGGCGATTCGATCATCCGGTATTTGTTCTCGCCCATAAAGGCCTTCACCTTCATGAGGTCGGTCCCCACCATGTCCTTCACCGGAATGAAGGGCATCCCCATGGCGCCGGCCATCAGCATGAGCGGGAGGGAAAGATTGGTGTATTCCTCGAGCTCGATTTTATGCGGTATGCCCTTTTCGATCGAACGCCGGTAGCAGCGCGCGAGTCCGTAGAGGCCGAGCGAAATGAAGGTGGCGATGAAGCGTTTGACGCAGCCCGCGCCTATCAGCATGTCGAAATCGTCGGCGGCGTTGCTGCGGGTTACCGTAAGATCGCGCTTTTTCTGCCGTATTATCTCGTGAATTGCCGCGAAAGGCGGCCGGCAGATATAGCCGCCTATGAAAAGAAAGTCCC
>CAZEAH010000345.1:0-4131 GCA_964510075.1 uncultured Leptospirales bacterium
TGAGATACCGTGTCAAACCATCAGGCCTCGGCGGCACCGTCGCCATTCCCGGCTCCAAGTCGCACACCATCCGCGCGCTGGTGTGCGCGCTCCTCGCGGAGGGCGAATCGGTCATCGGCTCGCCGCTCGATTCGGCGGATACGCGTTCGTGCCTGGCCATGGTGCGCCGCTTCGGCGCCGACGTGCGCGAGGAGGGCGGGCGCTGGACGGTGACCGGCCGCGGCGGAAGCCTCATGGTGCCCGAGGACGTCGTCGACACGGGGAACTCCGGCACCTCGCTCTACATGGGCCTGGGCGTCGCCGCTCTCGCGGACGGATGGACCGTGTTTACCGGCGACCATCAGATCCGGAGCCGCCCGGCGGGGCCGCTTCTCGCGTCGCTTCGCGACCTTGGCTGCCGGGCCGAGTCCACGCGCGGAAACGACATGCCGCCGGTCATCGTGCGCGGGCGCATGCGGGGAGGGCGCACCTCGGTGGAGGCGCACACCTCGCAGTACCTCAGTTCGCTTTTACTCGCCGCGCCGTGCGCGGACGACGAGACCGTCATCGACGTGCCGCTCCTCAACGAGGCGCCGTACGTTTCCATGACGCTCGCCTGGCTCGACAGGCTGGGGATCGAATATAAAAACGAGGACATGAGACGCTTTACCGTGCCGGGCGGCCAGCGCTACCGGCCGTTCGACGCGTACATACCGGCCGATTTCTCGTCGGCCACCTTCTTCGCGGTGGCGGCCGCGGTGACCGGCGCGCGCATAACGCTTAAGGGCCTGGATTTCGCCGACACGCAGGGCGACAGGGCGGTTATCGACATCATCGAACGCATGGGCGCGCGCGTGGAGAAGGCCGATCGCGCCATAACGATCGAGGGGGGAGAACTGGAGGGCGGAGTCTTCGACCTCAACGCCATTCCCGACGCCCTTCCGGCGCTCGCCGTGGCCGGGTGCTTCGCGCGCGGCGAGACGCGCCTGGGCAACGTGCCGCAGGCGCGCCTTAAGGAGACCGACCGCATCGCCGTCATGCGTTCGGAGCTCTCGAAGATGGGCGCCGATATCGAGGAGAGGCCAGACGGGCTCGTCATCCGGCAAAGCTCGCTCGCGGGGGCCCCGGTGCGCGGGCACGCGGACCACCGCGTGGTGATGGCGCTTTCGGTCGCGGCGCTCGCGGCGCGCGGCGAAACCACCATCGACACGGCCGAGTCGGTGGCCGTAACCTTTCCCGCCTTCAGGGAGCTCATGCTCTCGCTCGGCGCGGACATTGAACTTACGGAGGACTGAGACATGCCGGTGCGGGGAGTGAGGGGGGCGACGACGGTGGAGCGGAACGAACGCGGCGAAATACTCGCGCGCACGGAGGAGCTTCTGCGCGCGCTCGTCGAGCGGAACGGCATCGAGGTGTCGGATATCGTCTCCGCGCTCTTCTCGGTCACCGACGATATCGACGCCGAGTTTCCGGCCGTCGCCGCGCGGCGCCTGGGTTGGATGTACACCCCGCTTATGTGCACGCGCGAGATCCCGGTGCCGGGAAGCCTCCCCCTGTGCGTGAGGGTGCTCCTGCACGTCAACTCGGACCGGCCGCAGCAGGACATCATCCACCTCTACCTCCGCGAGGCGCGGAAGCTCCGGCCCGACCTGGACACCGGCGACGAGGACCGCTACTACCGCTCCGACGCGTGAGCCCGGGCCGCGCGCGTTAAAAAGCTTGTCTTTTCCGGGGCCCGCCGTTTTCCTTGTATAGTGGATTTCGCCGGCGTGCGGACAACAGCGACATAAAACGGAAGGGAAAAGACGTGTATCGAGAGGTGCTCAGACCGGGCGTGCTGACCGCCGTGCTCCTCGCTTTCGCGCTGGCGGGTGCGCCTCCCGCCCCGGCCCAGGAGCGGAGGGAGATCGAGCTGACCGCGCAGGAGATCGTCGCGCGCGTCGACCGCATCCTGGCCTATCCGCGCGGACAGATCAAGGGAAGGCTGATGCACATCCTCCCCGACGGCAGTTCCACGGTCATCACCCTTACGGGGCTCATCGACGAGAGCGATTTTCTCTTCACATTCAGCACGCGCAACCGCGGCGACGAGCTCAGAGTGCTCTACAACCAGGGCGGGGAGGACATCTGGGTGTACAGCATTCACGCGCAGAAGCTCTTCCGCAAAATGGACGTCGACAAGTACGATCCGCTGCTGGGCACCAATTTCTCCTTCATCGATTTTTCCAACGCCGACTACCAGGCCAACTACAACGCCGTCCTCACGGGCGACGCCGTCATCAAGGGACTGCCGGCCCACCGCCTGAGGCTGGACCCCATATTCAAGGGCGGGAGTTACGGACGCCTGACGCTCTACGCGAGCAAGACGGACTACGTGCCGCTTCGCATCGATTTCCACGACAACGACAAGGTCGTCTTTAAAAGCATTGCCGTCGCAAAGACCATGGAGAGCGCGGGGAGGATCGTGCCGGTGCGCTTTGACATGCTCGACCTGCGCCGCGGCACGGTGACCATTCTGGAATTCTTCGGGTTCGACGAGTCGATGCGCTTCGACAAGACCATCTTTTACCACCAGCGACTCGGAGAGAACGGCTGATGCCGCAGTATTTCGTGCATCCGGAAGATATGCACGGGGACCGATGTACGGTGCGCGGGGAGGACTTTCACCATCTTACGCGCGTGCGCAGGACCGCCCGGGGCGATACGATCGAGCTCCGGCTTTTCGACGGCTCGGCGGTCGCGGCACGGGTGCTTTCGGTGGGGGAGGATGCCCTCGTCGCGGAAATCATTGACAAAAAGGCGCCTTCCGTCGTATCGTTGAGCGTGACGCTCTACGCGTCGCTCCTCAAGGGGAAGAAGTTCGACCTGGTCGTGCAAAAGGCCGCCGAACTGGGTTGTGCCCGCGTGGTGCCGGTGGTCACCGAGCGCACGGTGCCGGACGTGGGCGAGAAGGAAGCGCGGCGCCTTGAGCGCTGGAACAGGATAGCGGCGGAGGCGGCCAAGCAGTGCATGCGCCCGGACGTGCCCGGAGTGGGCCGCGTGCTCGATTTCGCCGGGGCGCTCGCCGAGGCTCCGGGCGCGAGAATCATCGCCCATCCGGACGGGGGGACAAGCGCCCGCCACATCCGCGCGTCGGGGGCCGGTCGCGAACTATCGCTTTTGGTGGGGCCGGAGGGCGGATTTTCCGAGCACGAGATTCATGCAGCGAGAGCAAAGGGGTGGCAGGTGATGAGTTTCGGCAGTACCCAGCTTCGCGCGGAGACGGCTGCGATAGTTCTCCCCGCGATACTGATCTATGAATGGAGCTTGACTGAATGAAGATCACGGTAAACTACAGGGAAATCGAGTTCGAGAAGTCCACACTGGAGGAGCTTCTTGCGCTCTATCGGTTCAACCCCGAAAGGATTACCGTTCAGATAAACGATACCTTCGTACCCCCCACCGGCTATGCGGGCACATTACTAAAAGAGGGCGACGTCATTGAAATAGGAAGGGCCTGAGCGAGGCCCACTGACGATCACCGGAAGGTGGAACGTGGATAAAGAGGATCCGCCGGAGGCCGGCCGCCTGGCCGGAATACGGAAAGGGCTCGACGAGAAGCGCGCCGAGTGGCGCGCCGTCCGTGCCGAGCGGCTCGCCCTCAAGGCGCGCCTGGAGGGCGACGGTCTCGACAGGGCGGCCATACGGAAGGACAAACGCCACCGCGAGCTCGAGAAGCGGCAGGAGCGCCTGTCGACACTCATAAGGCACATCGAAAAGCGGCTTAACAGGACCCTCGCCATCATTGCAAAAACGGGCGCCGTTATCGAGGGGCTCATCATGGCGATCGCCCTCTGCGATCCCTTCACCTTCTGACCATGCGCGCCGATCCCCGCTCCCGTACTCCCCGGCCTGCGCCGCGGGGGGCCTACTGCGACACCTCGGGCACCGTCTACGAAATGCCGGACTTCGAGCCCGCCTTCAGGGTGGGCCGGCGTTTTGTGCGCGTAGAGCGATCCGAGCTCATCCGGCTCCCTTTCGGAAGCGAGCTTTTTTCCATGCCCGGTCGCGCGCCGGTTTTCCACGATAAACGAAACGGCTTCACCCCGGTCGAACGCGACGTCGCCGGCAACGAGATATGGGCCGCGTCCTCTTTTCTCTGCTCCGGATACC
>CAZEAH010000346.1:0-4120 GCA_964510075.1 uncultured Leptospirales bacterium
GGTAGCGATAGAGGGGCATGCCGAGCGTCTCGGCGACCGCCCTCGCGCAGGCAAGCGAAACGCCCAGCATGGCATTGGCGCCGAGCTTCGATTTGTTCGCGGTGCCGTCCAGCTCGATGAGCGTCTTGTCGATAAGAATCTGGTCCATCGCATCCATCTCGATAAGCGCGCCCATAATCGTCTCGTTTACGTTTTTAACGGCGTTCAGGACCCCTTTCCCGCCGTAACGCTTTTTGTCTCCGTCGCGGAGCTCGACCGCCTCGTGGTCGCCAGTCGACGCGCCCGATGGAACCGCCGCCCTCCCGAATACGCCGGAAGACAGCTCCACCTCGACCTCGACGGTCGGGTTTCCGCGCGAATCGAGAATTTCACGCGCGTTGATATCGCTTATCAGTGTCATGACCATTCTCCTTATAAAGGCTGTATCTGCCGCGAAGCAGGCGGCACCGACCGTGTGGAAAGCACATAACTCCGATCCTGGTGACGCTGAAGGGGCTCCGCGGATGCAGACCGGTATGATTATCCGGAGACTGCACCCTCACACACACTTTTATAATAAGCAAGTAAATTTTAACGGCCTGTTCGCGTAGTTTCTTGACATGCGTCCCTCAATCATGCCAAATCTGGTTATGGAAAACCGGAGCGAAAGAATACGCGAACGCATCGAGCGGTACCGTCAGGGACTCCCCTCGGAGGAGACTTCCAAAAAGCGCAGGTTTTCGCGCACGCTCGTAATAATCAATCTCCTTCTGCTGATCGTGATGATATTCGTTTTCAGACGTCCCGTCGATCGTGCATATCACACCGCGAGCGTCGAGTTCGACGGGGCCATCTATCGCCTCTCATTGATGCGCGGCGCAGGCTCCGACGGCTACCGTGCATCGCTCGGCATAGAATCGGGAAACGGCGCGGCGAAAACCATTCTCTTTTCCCCTCCCGTGGCGGTGTTACGCATTATGTACGATTCCGATGAGATCGATCGAATCGAATTCGGCGAGTCAACCTCTCGACTCGCGCTTCATCCCGGTGAAACGCGCACCTTCGCGAAACGGATCCCGGCAACCGGCATAGAGAAGTTCGCGAAGGAGCACCCGGACACGCTCGTCCCGCCGAGGAGGACGATCTTTTCCAGGGACCGGTTCATCCCTCTTAAGGCCAGGCTTACTATCAACACAGGCGGAAGGATATCCACCACGCTCGATTTCAGATACGAGGTAGACAGGTGACCGAGAGACCGTCGTGGGACGAGTATTTCATGAAAATCGCTGACGATGTCGCCACGCGCGCCACCTGCGTACGCCGCCGGGTCGGCGCGGTTATAGTAAAGGACCGCCGGATACTGACGACCGGTTACAACGGGGTCCCTGCCGGCATCACTCACTGCACGCCGGAAACCTGCCTTCGAACCATCCACAACGTGCCGTCGGGCGAGCGCCACGAGCTGTGCAGGGGGCTTCACGCCGAACAGAACGCCATTATCCAGGCCGCGTACCATGGCGTGTCGATCAGGGGGGCCGTGATTTACATCACCAATCAGCCCTGCTCGATCTGCACGAAGATGCTCATAAACAGCGGCATCCGCACCTTCATTTTCCGCGATCCCTACAACGCCCCTCTCGCCCAGGAAATGATGCGCGAAGCCGGGGTAGAGCAAATCGTCTACCGCGGGTGATGCAGGCGTATCTTTATCAAGTGCGGCTGGTATTCGACGGGATGGATATAGATAGCGTAGAGGTCGCGCCCTTCCGAGAAGATTTCCTTCCCCGAATAGTACCACGCGTGCCGGTCGCCGCCGGCCGAGGGCAAAGCGGGAGGAGCGAACACCGTACGCCCCCTGGCTGATGGAAGTTCGGTAAAATCTTTAAACTGTACCAGCACAATTTCGCCCGTCCCCATCCGGCAGTATAACAGAATATATCCTCCGGTGCTTTCATTGTACGAGAGCGAGCATTCGCCCGCCACACCCTCCAGAAAGCCATGCGCCTCCTCAATGCTTTCGGTCCAGCTTCCGTCCCCGGCGAGAAACGTATACGCTCTACGGTCCTCGATGCCCTCCGCCGGGGCCCGGGCGATTTTGATGCGCGATATGCCCCGGGTGTCGATAAACTGCCCTACGGTATACACCATGCCCACACGTTCGACAACGCACGCCCCGAACGCCGGCGATGCACCGGGAAACACATCGGGCAGGCGCGTGAAATTGACCGGCTTTCCCGGCGACCATGCGACCGGCACGCTCCAGCGCGCAAGCCCCACTCCCGCCATCCTGAAACCGAAAGGCTTCCCGGGATCGGTTATCCGTATGCGCAGGTAATAGACGTACACCCGATCGCCCGTTCTCAGGCCGTCCACTGCCCAGAGGCGGTCCCTTTCGGGACGTTCGCCCTGCCTGAGCTTCAGAAACTGGGCGATACGACCGTTCTCCCGGTGAAAGGTGAAATGAAGTGTCCGGATGTTTCCGGCAGTAAGCGCCGGAGTAAACGCCAGCGAATTGGAAATCATTGCGCTCACGTCCGCCCGCTCCGAAAAAGTCGCCGGTGCGGATACTTCGCCTTTCCATTTTCCCAGGATGGTGTCGCCGAAGGTCCACATGGTGAGCGAATCGTCGAAAGGGATCGGCGATACGCCGTCCTGGCCCAGGACCGATTTCAGCCTGGACTCGCCGAACAGCCCCAGGCTCTCCGTACTTCCCGCGCACGAGCAGAGGACGAAAAGTAAAATAACCGCCCCCGCGAGGAGCTTCATCCGATGAACCCGCATCTATCGATCCTGTTCTCCGCGCACCATGGGAACGAAGCGCACGTAGGTGACGGTTCGTCTGATTGTCGATGATCCTCGCTTTTCGACCACCACCAGCTCCTGGTTGAATTCCCCTTCGGGTGCGACAAGTACGCCCCCGTCGGCGAGCTGGTCGATGAGCGATTGAGGGATGCGCGGCGGGCTGGCCGTCAGCATTATCGCGTCGAAGGGGGCCTTTTCGGGCCAGCCCCGATAACCGTCACCAACCTGGACCGTAACATTCCGGTAGCCGAGGTTTTTCAGCCTCATCGCCGAGGCTTTTCCGAGCGGTTCGACAATTTCTATTGTATAAACTTCTTTTGCGAGGAGGGAGAGGACCGCGGCCTGATATCCGGAGCCCGTGCCTATTTCGAGGACCTTTTCATCGCCCTCAAGCCGCATGAGTTCGCTCATGAGCGCGACGATGTATGGCTGGGAAATCGTCTGGCCGTATCCTATCGGAAGCGGGTGGTCTTCGTAGGCGGCGGTGATGTGCTGGTCAGGAACAAAACGGTGACGCTCCACCGAACGCATTGCCG
Organism: uncultured Leptospirales bacterium; assembly: GCA_964510075.1. Lineage (GTDB taxonomy): Bacteria > Spirochaetota > UBA4802 > UBA4802 > UBA5368 > MVZN01. Next base: position 3,318 of record CAZEAH010000346.1, read on the forward strand.
CGAGAACGCGACTGTCGCTGACTCCCCGGGCCTCAATCTGTTTTTTGACCATGTTTTCCCTGAGATTCTCCAACGACACCTCCTTCCCGGCGCCGCACACCAGACACAGGCATGCCGCAAGCGATATCAACGGACCGCCGCGCCGTCTGCACATTCTCATGAATTGTTGCACTGTTTCACGCATCGTGAACGCCGCCGCACGCGTTGATTTTCCCGGAAACGCATCCCGTAATCAGCCGTATGTGCGCATCGGAGCAAACCCGGGAATCGCTCATCAAGTACACCGCCCGACCGATAAACGAAGCATCCGCCGCATGTGTCTCCAGTACTATACGAATAAAATCATCCTTCTTCAACTAGAATTTGGCCCGGCCGAGCCTACATGGCAAGGATTTTGCTCTTGACATTACGCATCCTTTGCGGCTAATAGCTGGAAAATGGACATAAACGGCGACCCGATCTGCGATTGGCGTTTCCAGGTGTGCAGGGACCGTCCCGAAACGGTCCAGTGATCGGCGTTTTTTAGTGGATACCATTCTCACGAAGACAGAGTCGAACAATGCAACAGCTTATCACCGGTATAATCGCATCCCCCGGAATCAAGATCGGCAAAGCCTATGTCTATCACGGGTCCAATCTTATTATACCCAAATACACCGTGGAGCCCGAGAGCATCGAAGAAGAACTCGACAGATACAGGCGCACCCTCGAGAAGACGAAAAGCGACATCCAGTCCATTCAGGAGCAGATATCAAAAAGCCTTTCACGCGACATGGCGGATATATTCTCGAGCCACCTCATGG
>CAZEAH010000347.1:0-4093 GCA_964510075.1 uncultured Leptospirales bacterium
TGGCTGGCTATCGTGTGCGCTATGAGGCGTAATGCGGGGACCGGGTGCTGGCCGTACAGGCGCATATCGCCAAAGAAGAGGACGTCAACGCGCTCTTCGACGCCGCGGTAAAAACCTTCGGGCGGGTGGACGTTCTCATCAACAACGTCGGCATGAACCTGCTTACCGGCTCGGTCGTGGACACCGAACCGGCGACCTGGACCAAGATCATCGAATCGAATCTTACCGGCACCTTCCTGTGCTCGCGGAAGGCGGCCGCAATAATGCGCGGACAGAAGAGCGGACGCATAGTCAGCGTTTCGTCGATTGCCGGGAGAAAGGCCGCGCCGGGAATGGGAATATACGGGGTTGCCAAGGCGGGAATAGAGATGCTCACCAGGGTGCTGGCCTTCGAACTGGCGCAGTTCAACATACAGGTGAACGCGGTGGCCCCCTGCATGGTGAAGACCGATTTCAGCAAGCCGTTCTGGTCGAACGACGATCTCCGGGCGCAGATAGAGAAGGGAATTCCCATGGGACGGATCGCCGAGGTTGACGATGTGATCCATCCGGTCCTCTTCCTCTGTTCCGAAGGAGCCGGGTTCATTACCGGCCAGGTGCTGGTGGTCGACGGGGGCTCCCTCGCCTGAGGAGGCGAAAAATAAGCAACTTTTACTTGCGTGAACTGTCGAAATGTACTAATAGATAGCTGACGGAAGGGTGCGGGAGGGCGCCATGGATGTTCAGGCTATAAGCGGTCCGGACATTGTTCCACAGGGCTTTTCGACGCGCAGCGAAACGCCCGTCGCTCCCGCTCCCGCCGAAGAACGGCGGGAGGTACGGACAGAGGCCCGGGAAGAGAGCAGGGGGGCCGTTATCGATGCGTATGCGTAGGGTGGCGGAATGGCCATAACCAAGGCTGAGAAGTCCGTTTATAACGATTACATCAAAGACTTTAAAACACAGAAAGACGCATCGTATAAACGGCTCGGCGAACTCGAAAAGAAAAAGAAGGAAATGCCCCGGATCAAAGGCTACCTCGCGGTGGAGGCCGTGGTGGAGCTTTTGAAGATTATCATGCTGGACATCAGCATGAACGACGCATCGTTCGAAATACTGAAAATCAAGAACGAAGCGGCGCTCAAGAACGCGCGCAAGGAATTCTTCTCCGTTCTGCAGAAGATGGAAGAGATACTCGGCGACCAGGTTGATCGTTCGCTCAAGGAAAACGAGGAATATCTTGCAGCCATCGACAGAATCAATCCCCAGCAGATGCTCAAGCTGATACAGCGCATCAATTACGTGCTTTCGACCCTCATCGACAGGATCGGCGAGACCTCAAAATGGAAGTGGTCTTTTGTGGACCTCCAGGCCCGGGTGGCGGCAATCGCGAAAAACAGCATTAATTTTTCGGATGTGCAGAAATACCGCGATCCTCGCACGGAGTTCTACCGCGAACGCCAGCAGTTGATGACCATATGCAAGCAGAGCCTGCGCGAAGCCGCACAGCAGTTCAGAACCAAGTACGAGCAGTCGACAAAAGTACCCGGAGACATGCTCAAATCGATTGAATTTCTTACGGTTCTGCGCCGTATACATGTGCTTTTCGGCGAATCCGAAGAGGCGACCAAGTTGAAGACCGCAATCGATGCCATGCGCGCAAGGCTGGAGGCGGACGAGAAGGAAAAGGAAAAAGAGAAAAAAAGCGGCAAAAAGTAATCCCCCTATACCCGCCTTTTCATAATTTTATTGTTTTTTAACTTGACGGACGGCAATAATTTTTGTACGTTATTAGCACTCAACCGTATAGAGTGCTAATAACGGTGGTGACATGAATACCGGTGAGAAAATAGACCGGCCTTTAAACGACAGGGAAGCTGCGATACTTGGGGCCCTTGTCTACGAGTATATTACCACCGGAAAGCCGGTGGGATCGAGGTCCTTCGTCCAGAAATACTCGTTTACCCTGTCGCCGGCCACCATGCGTAACGTCATGTACGACCTGGAGGTGATGGGCTATCTCATGCAGCCTCATACCTCCGCGGGGCGCGTACCGACGGACAAGGGATACAGGTATTATGTGGATTCCCTCCTGGACACGTACGAATTCGTGATGAACGAGAAGGTCAGCGTCCGGGGGGAGATGATAAAGCGCGAGATGCAGCTCGACAAGATATTCAGCTCGCTGACAAAGACGATCTCGCTCGCGTCGCAATATGCGGGGGTGGTGCTTACCCCAAGGCCCGATTTTACCGTCCTTAAGCATATTGAACTGGTGCTCCTGGACAACAACGAGATCCTTGTAATCCTCGTGACGCGGAACGGAATTGTTATCAACAAGAAGGTTACGGTTTCCACAAACATCACGCAGGACGAGCTGTACAGGTTCAGCAAGTTTCTTACCGGCGAGCTGGGAGGGTATTCGCTCTTTGAGATAAAAAAGGATATGTTCGAAACTTTGCGGTCCGTCAAGGGTTCGGAGATCGACAGGGCGATGGCTCTGGATATCGCGGAACTCGCGCTTGCCGAGAGCGAAGACCCCGATCTTTATATTGACGGCGTTCAGAACCTTCTTCACATCCCCGAAATGATTGAGGCCGACCGGTTGAAGGGGCTTCTGCGCCTTGTGGAGGAGAAGAAGGTTCTCAGGGGAATCATTGAAAAGACGATGGAGCGTGACGGGGTGCAGACCCTTATAGGTGAGGAGATAACGGAGGCGGAGGTCTCCGGGTGCAGCATAGTCACCTCGTCGTACAAGATCGGCAACAAGCGCGTGGGTGTCGTCGGCATCATCGGTCCCACGCGAATGGATTACAAAAAGGTCGTCCCGCTGGTTGATTATACCGGAAAGGTCTTTTCCGAGTTTCTGACGAAGATGTCGAAATGAAATCGGCCTCGGCACCGATCGGATTAAAGAGCATGGCATGGAGGAGAGAGGATGATGCGTGACCCGAAGAATGAAGCGAGGGAAAACGACGGAAAGGAAAATGAAGTGAAAGACGCTGTCGATCCGTCGCGCACGCAGTCCGGCGAATCGGAGGTCGAAACCGCCGGGCAGGATTCGGGAGGGGAGGGACCTCCCGGACAGACGGGAAATGACGATATGATCCGCCTCGACGCGGGCGACGTGGCCGAGGTGATCAGGAAGAAGGACGAGGAGCTTGTGAAGAAAAACGAGGAGATAGAGGCGCTCAAGGACGTACTCAAGCGAAGGCAGGCGGATTTTGAGAATTACAAGAAACGTATGGTCAAGTCGCAGGATGAGTACAGAAATATGGCCATACGAGACATGTCGATGGATATCATTTCCATTAACGACGACTTGCAGCACGCCGTCGAGGCCGCGAGCGCTGTGAGCGAGAACTGCACCGTGGCAGAGGCCAGGGCCGCCTTTGTGGAGGGCGTGTCGATGATCTCCAGGCAGGTTGAGGATATACTGAAGAAGTACGGTATCGAGGAGATTGAATCCATCGACCGAGAATTCGATCCGGCGCTCAACGAGGCGGTCGAGATCGATGAGAGCCCTGACGTTGAATGCGATACCGTGACGAAGGTGTACCGCAAGGGCTTCAGGATGGGTGATACGGTTATACGGGCGGCAAAGGTGCGGGTAAGCCGCCCCGTCAGGAAGGTGGAGCGGGGAGGAGGCGAGCAATGCGAACCCGGAGACGGCGCCCGGGATAATGGAACGCCGAACTGAAGGCCGCCGGCGGTGCGCGACCGGAGAGATACGTACGATTACGGTGAAAATAACTTTTTAACTTACAAAGGAGCATGACAATGGGAAAGATAATAGGAATTGACCTGGGAACCACGAATTCCTGCGTTTCGGTAATGATGGGCGGAGAACCGGTGGTGATTCAAAACTCGGAGGGTCAGCGGACGACCCCTTCGATAGTCGCGTTTACCGACAAGGGCGAACGCCTTGTCGGCCAGGTGGCGAAAAACCAGATCATCACAAACCCGGAAAACACTATTCGCTCTATCAAGAGATTCATGGGGCGTAATTACTCCGAGGTCCAGGACGAGATCAAGATGGTACCCTACAATGTAAAAGATGACGGCAAGGGCGGCGTCAAGGTTAAGACCATGGCCGGGGAGTTCACCCCACAGG
>CAZEAH010000348.1:0-4063 GCA_964510075.1 uncultured Leptospirales bacterium
GAATATCGACCGTCTCGCGCGGGAGGGCGTGCGCTTTACCGATTTCTACGCCTCGGCCTCCCTCTGCACTCCGTCGCGCGCCGGGCTCCTCACCGGGCGCTACGCCATACGCAGCGGCCTCATCTTCCCGCTGCAGTCCGGCGGCCAGCCGATGATGGCCAGAATCCTCCAGTCTCTGGCGCGCGGCATCGGAAGGCTCGGCGCCTTCGACATGACCGTCAAGAGCTTCGTGGACGGCCTTCCCTCCGACGAGATAACCCTGGCCGACGGTCTGCGCCTTGCCGGCTACCGCACCATGGCCGTCGGCAAGTGGCACCTGGGCGACTTCAGCAAGGACGCGCAGTACCACCCCATGCGCCACGGCTTCGACGAGTTCTTCGGCACTCCCATGTCGAACGACGAACTCCCCAATCCCCTCTACCGCAACGAGACCATGCTCGAAGCCGACATAGGCCTCGACCAGGAACGCCTTACGGGACTCATCACGAAGGAGGCCGTCGACTTCATCGAACGGGACCGCGGCGGGGCTCCCTTCTTCCTGTACATGGCGCACTACTCGCCGCACCTCCCCTTCTACCCGTCCGAAAAATTCAAGGGTAAATCGCTGGGCGGCGCCTACGGCGACGTAGTGGAGGAGCTCGACCACAGCGTCGGCCGCATACTGGAGTGTCTGCGCCGGAACAACCTCGAGAACGACACCATGGTGATCTTCACCAGCGACAACGGCCCCTGGTTCGAGGGACGGCCGGGCGATGGATTCCGCGGGCGAAAGGGCCAGAGCTACGAGGGCGGCTTCCGCGCGCCGCTCATCGTGCGCCATCCGGGCCGCGTGCGCGCGGGGAGCGTCTGCGCGGAACCGGCGATGAACATCGACTTCTTCCCCACACTGCTGGGCGCGGCCGGGGTGACGCTCCCGTCCGACCGCGTGATCGACGGAAAGGACATAAGCGGGCTCATCACGGGGAGGGAGAAGCGCTCGCCGCACGAGGCGCTCTTCTTCTATCACCACGAAAAGCTCGAGGGCGTGCGCGCGGGCGAGTGGAAGTATTTCCGACGCATCAACCATTACAACTGGCCCATCCCGCTCGACAAACCGGAGACACCGCTGGGAATCGCCGCGAAAGACCGCTTCCTTGGAAGCTGGCCGAACCTTTACAACGTCAAGCGCGACGAGGGCGAGAACTACGACCTCGCGACGCGCCACCCGGAGGTGTGCGAGCGGATGGAAAAACTCATGAGCGCATGGGAAGCTTCCATCAAACGCGATCCGCGCGGGAGGCTCGTTCCCGGCGCATGATTCGAAGACCGCTCACCAACATCCTCATCAAACCGGCCGGGCCCGACTGCGGCATGGCCTGCGGCTACTGCTTCTACAGCGGCAAGGGCGCGCTCTTTCCGGACACGAACGTCCACCGCATGAGCGAGCCGGTGCTCGAGGCGACGGTGCGCCAGATCATGGCGCGGCCGTACCCGGAGGTGTCGTTCAGCTGGCAGGGCGGGGAGCCTACGCTCATGGGTACCTCCTTTTTTCGGAAGGCCGTGGAGCTCGAAAAGCGCCACGGGCGCGGCAAGACCGTCGGCAACGGCATCCAGACCGGGGGCGTGCTGATCGACCGGGAGTGGGCGCGCCTGTTCCGGGACCATCGCTTTCTGGTCGGCCTGTCGATCGACGGACCCGAGCACGTGCACGACCGCTACCGCCGCACGCGCGCGGGCGGGCCCACCTGGGCCAGGGTGCGCGACGCCGCGTGCCTCATGCTGAACGAGGGCGTGGCCGTCAACGCCCTGTCCGTGGTGAACGACTATTCCGTCCGCTATCCGGAGGAGATATACGGCTTTCTAAAGGAGATCGGGCTCTCGTACATGCAGTTCATCCCGTGCGTGGAGACCGACCCGGCGGACCCGTCGAAGGCCGCGCCATTTTCGGTTACAGGCGCGGAATACGGTAAATTTCTCATAACGATATTCGACCTGTGGCGCGCGGACTTCGTCGATGGCGCGCCGACCACCTCCGTGCGCTTCTTCGAGTCGCTGCTCTTCGGCTACGCGGGCCTTCCTCCTTCCGAGTGCACGCTCATGGAGGAATGCGGCTCGTACCTGGTGGTGGAGCACAACGGCGACGTGTACGCCTGCGACTTCTTTGTGGAGCCCGAATGGCGCCTGGGGAACGTGATGGAGGGCCGCCTGGAGGAGATGCTGAACTCTCCCGTGCAGGACGCTTTCGCGCGGCGCAAGGCCGCGCTCCCCGAACGCTGCCTGGAATGCCGCTGGCTCGAGCGCTGCCGCGGCGGCTGTCCCAAGGACCGCCTGCGCGACCCGCGCGACGGCGGAAACAACCGCTTCTGCGAGGCCTTTACGGCTCTTCTGGACCACGCGGACGCGGAATTCGCGCGCCTGGAGGCCGACTGGAGGCGCAGGGAGGAGGCGCTCGAGCGGACCCGCCGTGCCGCCGTGAACGGAGAGATCGGCCGAAACGATCCGTGCCCGTGCGGAAGCGGGCTTAAATACAAGAAGTGCTGCGGCCGTTGAGCGGCCGTTCTCATCTCAGACAAGGAAAACATCGCCATGATCGACCAGAACTCGCTCGTCATGTTCATCGCCGCCTCGACCGCTCTCGCCTTCGCGCCGGGCCCCGACAACATCTTCGTGCTCACCCAGTCGGTCACCATGGGAAGAACGGCCGGCCTTATCATTACGCTCGGTCTCTGCACCGGGCTTGTCGTCCACACCGCTGTCGTGGCGCTGGGAATCGCGGCGGTATTTCAGACATCGGTCCTGGCGTTCAACGTCCTGAAATACATCGGAGCGGCCTACCTCCTCTTTCTTGCATGGAAGGCCTTCACGGCGCGGGAAGGCGGCATCCGGCCCGACGGAGGGCCGCGCCTGTCGCGCGCGGCGCTTTATCGCAGGGGCATCGTCATGAACGTCACCAACCCCAAGGTGTCGCTCTTCTTCCTCGCGTTCCTTCCGCAGTTCACGCGACCGGCCAACGGATCGATCACCGTCCAGCTCGTGGCGCTCGGATTCGTGTTTATACTGGTAACGCTCGCCGTGTTCGGCATTATAAGCCTGCTGGCGGGCGCGATCGGCCGACGCCTTGCGCGATCGGGCCGCTGGGAAGGGGTGCTCAACAGAATCGCGGGTACGGTGTTCGCCGCGCTCGCGCTCAAGCTCGTCCTCACCGGGCGGGAGTGATATACTGGTAACCATAGCCGACGGGAGGGCACGGGAATGACACACCGTTTCGATCCTAAAAACATGGAGCGCCTCGACAATCCCGCCCGCAGGAAGCTTCTGCCCCCGGCAAAGATCCTTACGGATATCGGGCTGGCGCCGGGTCATCGCTTACTCGACATCGGCGCGGGAATCGGATATTTCTCGCTGCCGGCGCTCGAAATAGTCGGTCCGCGGGGCCGCGTCATCGCCGCGGATGTTTCCGCCGAAATGCTCGGCGAACTCAAGAAGCGCGCCGGCGTCCGTGCGAATGCGATCGACTGTATACAGGTTGACTCGACGACGCTCCCCCTTCCGGACGGTTCGACCGACGTCGCGCTCATGGCCTTCGTACTCCATGAAACGGAAGACCGCGGCGCCGTGCTCGCCGAGGTGTGCCGCGTGCTCGCGGCGGGCGGAAGGCTCGCCGCCATCGAATGGAAGATGAAGGAACCCCCTCCCGGCCCGCCGCCGGCCGCGCGCGTCGCGCCCGACGAGGCGGAGCGGCTCTGCGCCGGGGCCGGGCGGGCGCTCATGCGGAGGGATTAACTAAACGAGCACCACTACCTTGTGCTCTGCGGGAAGCGCTGAAGCGCCGACGGCGGCCGCTATTCATAGCGAAGGATTAGCGCGACGTCGCCGAACACCTCGAGACCGCCGTTCGAACCGTTGTAGACGAAATGCAAATCGTTATCGGTGGAGTAATTCACTTCGGTAAAATTATTCCTCGCCCCGCCGGTAAATCCCAACGACACCCTTTCGGACACATGCGCGTTCAGGCCGAGCACCGCGCCAATGCTCGCGAAGGTTTCGATATATTTCATGCCCGATTTTCCCGCATAGGAATACG
>CAZEAH010000349.1:0-4052 GCA_964510075.1 uncultured Leptospirales bacterium
TTCTTGACCCGTGCTGCGTATTTTGCCCTTATCGCGGCCCTGGTCTCATCGTCCTTGGCGCGCGCAAGCTCGTCGTTCATGGTGCTCCTGGTATCGTTAAGACGGTTTCTTGCCACCTCGAGCTCATTTTCGAGCCGCTTCGCCTTGTCGAGGATTTCGATGAGGCGCATGTCCTCGAATGCGGTTATCTCCACCTCCTCGCGGTTAAAGCGCTCCTGTATGAGCTGGGCGAGCATGAGTGTGCCCGCTATCAGAGCGACCATGAACCCCGCTACGAGCAGATAGAATCCATAATTACGGTTCTTTTTGGTCCGCGCGAATTCATTGTTGAGCGAATACTCCGGCGGTTTCCCTTCGGGGTCCTGTATCGCCTCGGGGAGAAAGATCGATGTGCCGTCCTCCCGCGGCTCGATGTCCCTTATTTCGTTTTCATTTCCCATATGCCGTTCCAGTTCCTCGGTGGAGTAGAGTCAGCCGTGCGCGCGGCGAATACCTCGCCGACCGGCAGGGCGCAGCGCTTGAACAGCTGGTTGGCCTTGCGCCAGTCGCCTTTATAATACAGCTCAAGCCCGGCGGAAAAGGCCTTCATGCTCTTTTCCAGCGTTTTCGTATAATCCTTCTTGAGCACCGGCCAGTAAATCTTCTTGCCTTCTGTCTTGCCTTTTACCTTGACGACGTCGATCTCGAAGAATTTGACATCCCCCGCGTGGTCACTCGCCTCGATATCCTCCTTGATATACTCGGAACATATCACCGGAAGTTTATATTCGCGAGTGAGTCCTTCGAGGCGCGAGGCCGCGTTCACATTGTCGCCTATAACGGTATTGGTCATGCGGATATGCGACCCGATGTTGCCGTAGAAGACCAGTCCGCCGTCGATCCCAACGCCGATCTCCAGCAGAACCGCCTGATAGACCCTCTCCTGGTCTTCGTTGAGGCGGCCCTTGTTCTTTTCGATCTCCTTCTTCTTCGCGGTCATGTCGGCGCGGAGTTTTCGCGCCAGGTCCTGGAGCTGGTAGGCCACGACAACCGACTGGTACGACTTGTTCTGGTGTTCTCCCTCGTACTGGTCGAGAGCGCCGAAGACCGCGAGAAGCGCGTCGCCGATGATGGAGCCGATAATGCCGTCGTGCTCGACCACCCTGCGAATGGCCTGGTCGTAGTGAAGGTTGAGAAGTTTGATGATATCGGCGCCAAGAGTCTCCGTAATGTACGTGAAGCTCTTAATGTCGGAGAACAGGATGGCCAGTTCGCTCTGCTTTCCTTCCAGGCGCACCTCGCGCTCGCGATACGCCTTTATTACCACGTCGCGGTTGGCGAATTTCCTGAATATATTGAGCAGATTCGAAATGGTGCTTGCCAGAGAATTGAAGGCGACCCCGAGGAAGGTGATGTCGTCATTCGGAGCGCCTTTGAGGTTTATGATGCGAAGCTGCTGTTCGTCGAGCATCGTCATGATCTCGGTGGTTATTATACTTATAAAACGCAGCACGTACCGCAGCACGTACACCCCGACCACCCCGCAGACAATCGTTATGACGAGGATGATGACGCTCACGTCGCGAAAGACCGCGCGGGATTCCTCATAGAATTCGTTCTGCTCCTCCGCGCGGATGATGTAGACCTCCCACTTGGGATTGTGCTTGTATATCCCGAAATAAGGCTCACCGTTAAACTCAAACTGGATTATCCCCTCCCCGGTGTTTTTGGCGAGCCCCTCGTTGAGCGCCGCAAGCGTACGAGAGTCCTCGAATTTCTCGGACCGGGGGAAATGGGATGCCTGGAACAGAATTGTTCCGTCCGACTTCACCCCCAGCAACACCGACTTGCGCTTGCTGAATTCGTTCAGCGCCCTGTTCTCGATACTGGCCAGCGACCCCTTCATGTCCTTGTTGTAATTATAGATCTCGAACTGGTTGTTGCAGAACACGTAAATGTCCTTGAGGTCCTTGGCGAGCAGCTGCCGCATCATGTTGACCATCTTCGTGCGGTTGAACACGAGGTTGACGTAGTTGCTGGTCAGGTTGGACACGAGGATGAAAAGGGCGAAGACCACTATGATCTTGAACGCCACGGGGACTATGCGGGTCCCCCCGATCGTTTTGCCGAAGAGACTACCCGTTTCTCGACTGTTCATTGTACCCGTCTGTAATCGCTGAGATTAGTTGATTCCGCGGATCGCTCGACCCCGGGCCGGTCCACCGTCTTTCCGGCACCGTTTGACCTGCGCATTATATTACCGGCCGTTAAATAAATCACGCAAAAAACGTCTTCATTAATGTAAAATTTTAATAATTTACGACACCGGAAAACGATAGTTACTTACGCCGCATGGATCGATCCGCCGTTTTAAGGAATCGTACGGCTTTTTCTTGTTGAAATGCATGTCGCAGACCGTATACCATCGTCATTCGCACCCTGCCCTGTGATTTTCCTCGACAGGCCGGACGCGTCAGCACACGCACACAGGAGGACCGCCATATGAATCTTAACAACCCGGACGCAACCGCGCAGGCGCTGGATCTGCTCAGAAACGGCCAGCCGTTCCAGTGGTACGTCATTACGCTTCTCGCCCTGGTGGTATACGTTTACTTTAACGAGATATCGAAAAAGAACTGGAAAGGCATCGCGGCGGGACTTTCTCTCTACATGGTCCACTGGTTCGTCGAGATTGTAAACGCACTGATCCAGCATTTTTCAGGCCATGCGCTCTGGACCGTTCCAACGGGCACCGCGTTCCTGCTTCTCATCGGGGTAGGGGTGGAGCTCTCTCTCATGTTTTCCATAGCGGGGCTCGTGTTCAGCAAGCTTCTTCCCGCCGATCCTTCCCTGAAAATCCTGGGGGTCAACAACAGGCTGGTTTTTGCGATCGGCAACGCGGCGTTCTTTTCCATCTTCGAGATATTCCTGGTAAAGACGCCGGCCTTCGCATGGGTATACCCCTGGTGGGGAGCGCTTACGGTATTTGTTACCGTCTACGTTCCCTTCTTCGTGGTGTCGATGTATTGTTACGACTGGAAGCCCCGGACACAGGTGAGAGTCATAGGAAGTCTTTTCGCCGTCAACGCGGCGGCCATCATCCTGTTCGCGGGGATTCTCGGCTGGATATAAACTGGCAGAGCACTCTTTCCAGGTCTTTTTCGTGGCCGGGCACCACCGAATAACGCACCCTGCCGCTGACCATGCCGCCGGACAGGGTTGAACAGAGAGCGGAGGACTCCAAGCGTGTGAGGCCCTCCGCCGCGGCGGCGAAAAATTCCGTCAGGTGCGCGGATGCATAGTCCCGGAACAGCGTCGGAAGGGCCCGCCTGAGTTCTTCCCTTCCCGCCGCTCCGAAGAGCTCGACTGCCGCGTCGTTCACCTCGCGTACGGCGACCAGGCGCAGACAGTGCGCCAGCGCGCCGGGATGTTCCTCCAGATGGGCTTTCATGCCGTGCGGCGGAGGCGCGCCGGGACCGCGAAGATATTCCAGCACTCCGGAGGCGTCGGTTTCCCAGACCGGCAATGCCGAGTGATGGAAGAGAGTCCGATATACCGCCTCGCTCTCGCGGAACCTCCGGTCCGTTTCGTGCTGGTGCAGAAGGCCGCGAATGGAGGTATACAGTTCTCCCTCCGCGATGGGCTTGGTGACAAAACCGCAGTAGGCAAGCCCCTCCGCGCGTTCGATTACGTCACGGCCGAACCTGCTGATCATAAAAATGACAGGGATCGCACCTTCCTTTGTCAGACGTCGGGCGAGCTGGTAGCTGTCGGTACCCCCGGGCAGACTTGTGTCGATGAGAAGAAGGTCGGGGCGGTCGACCACATCAACCGCCGCCGGCTCTCCCCGAAATACTTCCGCGGTGACGTCATATCCGAGGATTTCGAGAAGCCGCCTGATATCCATAGCGACCACGGCCTCAGCCATGAAGATCGTGATTTTTCTTTTTTTCACCCCGTCCGCGGACACATCGATATAAAAAGAAGATTTACGTCCCCGGCGCAGTTGGCACCGGATCCGCAGATTTGTCAATCGACGGAAACCATTATTATGTTGTAAGTGTTTCCCTTAC
>CAZEAH010000350.1:0-4046 GCA_964510075.1 uncultured Leptospirales bacterium
TTGGGGGCCGGGGCCCCAAAACGCCCGGCGCGTTTGATGAGGACGACATCGTTCTTAACGCGAAGGGGGTCGAGTTTCTCAGGCAGAACGATCTCGACGCGGCGGAGCGGTGTTTCTCCGAATCGATACGGAAGAACCCCGCCGTAAAACACTACTATAACAACCTTGCCGTAACCCACATGCGACGAAAGGAGTATGCCCGCGCGTACGAATTGCTGAAGAAGGCGGTTTCGATGGATCGGAACTACGCGAAGGCGCTTTCGAACATGTCCATCACCTGCTTTTATCTCTCCCGCTTTTACGAAGCATACAGCTACTATATGCAGGCGCGAAACGCCGACCGCGAATACATCGACGAACGCTTCGAGCGGAGCAGGGTGATCGAGCGTATTGAGGAGCTGCAGAGGCAGAACCCCGATAACGACGATTACAGAAAGATGCTTGAACGCCTACGGACGCAGGAAAAGGCGCTGCAGTAAAAGAATAATGGTTTATGGTGCCGGCCTCCCTGCTCCGGCCATCCGGTAAACGGAGACGTACACGAATATTTGTTATATAAAAACATGTTTGTGTTTTACCGTCGCACCGTGTAGTATCGCATTTCGAGGATATAAATCACAATAATGGAGGAATCTCATGAAACGTCTGGTCATTGCGCTCGCGCTCGTCGCGCTGTGCGCGTTCGTGGCGGCTCCCGTTATGGCGGGGCAGAACAACTATGGCTGCGGGCTCGGTTCGCTGATCTTCAAGAACGGCATCCAGAAGGACGGGCTTATTTCGCAGACCCTTGCCGGTACGACCAATATGAGCACGTTCACGCAGTTCTTCGGCATAACATCAGGGACATCGAACTGCAGCCAGTTCAGCTCCATCGTTTCGAATGAAAAGATCCAGATTTTCGTCGCCGAGAACATGGACAGCCTGGCGGTCGACATGGCGCGGGGCAACGGGGAATATCTCAGCACGCTCGCGGTGCTTATGGACGTTCCCGTAACGGAGCGCCCTGTTTTTTACGGAAAGCTGAAGGCGAACTTCTCTAAGATTTACACCTCGGAGAAGGTAACCTCGACCGAGGTTATCGTGAACATCTCGAACCTCATATAATATCAGGCATACCTTTTTAATGCACCGATCAAGATGTCGCGGATTCGCCGGCGGTGCCGGCGGGTCCGTATTTATTCTGGCGCTTGCGGCGGGGCTCTTCTGCGTGCCCCTGCTTTCCGCGGCGGACCAGGCCGTACCGTCTTCGTACGAGGAAGAGCTTGTCTCCGCCTCGGAGGAGCTTCGTCTGTGGGAAGAGCCGTACTGGCTCCGGCTCGTCCATTACAAAAAGTCGATCACCGGCATGAAAAGCCTGGTGGATGATCCCAAATTCTTCCTGGCAGCGGACGGGAGGAAGAATCCCCGCACGGAGCTTTTGGCGACGCTCCGAGCCCTTTTCCTTCCGGTCATCGACGAGGCGAAGCACGTCCTGTGCAGGTTTCCCGCCCGGAGCGCTTATCTTATCGAGCGCCTGGCGATAGATAAAAGCCGCCTTTCCGCCGCCGGCGGCTGTTCGCGAATGGACGCCATCATGAGGGAGATACGCCCCAGGTCGGTGTCGCTGATTTTCCCACCTATCACATCAACAGCCCTGCCTCCATGTTCGGCCATACCCTTCTTTCGATAGAAACCGAGAACAGGAGCAAGCTCCTCGCTCACGCCGTAAACTATGCCGCGGTGACGGAAGACAGTTTCAGCATCTCCTTCGCGGTGCGGGGGATTCTCGGGCTTTACCGGGGATATTTTTCGGTTTTGCCGTATTACGCGAAGGTGGCCGAATACAGCGATTTCGATTTCCGCGACATCTGGGAGTATCCGCTCGACCTCGACGAGAACGAAACGCGCCGCATGGTCCTCCATGTCATGGAGCTTGAAAATATCTATTCGGACTACTATTTCCTGGACGAAAACTGCTCGTTCAATCTGTTGTTTTTACTTGAGGCCGCGCGGCCGTCGCTTTCGTTGACGGACGAAACGCCGCTGTGGGTCCTGCCGGTGGACACCATGAGGTTGCTCGACAGAAAAGGCGTGATGCGACCCGTCGAATACCGTCCGTCAACGGTGACCAAAATACGTCATATAGCGTCGCTCCTCGACTCAGACGAACGGAGGACCGCGGTCGCGATCGCGAGGGGCGAGAAAGAGGCCGCCGGGATTGAATCGTCGGAACCGTCGCCGCTCACTCGGGCGCGCATATACGACCTTTCGACCGAATATCTGAAATTCCAGTACTCGCGGGGAAATGTTGTCAGGGAGGACTACCAGCGCCGCCTTATAGCCATACTGGGCGAGCGGAGCCGTCTCGAGGGGGTACGGGAAGATTACGACTATCCGCGGCCGGCCCAGCCGCTGGAGGGCCATCTTCCCGACCGGCTGAGCGCGGCCATAGGTTCGAGGGACGGCAGGCTGTTTCAGGACGTTCGCTACCGGCCGGTGTATCACGATGCCCTGGATTCGGACGACGGATACATACAGGGCGGGCAGATCAACTTTATGAACGCGGCCGGCAGGTTCTACTACGAAGAAAAGAGGTTCGAGCTCAACAGGCTCGACATTATCGATATCCTCTCGCTTTCGCCGATCGACATGTTCTTCAGGGCGTTCAGCTGGAGGGCCCATACCGGTGTGGTGCGCTGCGACGTTTTCTCGGGAAGGGATTTTCCCGTGTACCAGCTCGCGCTGGCCGGCGGAGGGGCCCTGAGCCCCGTCAGGCCGATAATCCTGTACGCAATGGCCGACATCGCCGTCCAGGCGGGAGGAAAACTGGAAAAAAACCATGCGCTGGGTGGCGGGGTCTCCGGGGGTATGCTGGTCTCGATTGCGGGCGTGTGGAAATTCAACGGCTTTGTTCGCGATATCCGGTATATATCGGGAGAGAAGCGGAACGCACTCAACTACGGCGCAGGCCAGTCGCTTGCGCTCGGAGGGCGAGTCGGCATTTTCTGTGAAGCTGCCGGAGGAGGACGGTTCGATGTCGGGAAGCTCGAATATACGGCCGGAATCCAATTTTACTTTTAAAACTCCCGGTATGGGGACTTCAGAATCGGGCAGGTGTGAACAAGGAGGGGCGTTTCGGGAACGCGATTCCTGGCCCGACGGCGGAAAGAGTGTTCGTTAACCGCGGATTGCCCGGTGGTATATTCCCCCGGACGGCCGCCGATAAAAGGAGTATTCGAATGACGTTAAAATGCGGCGTTTCAACATGTCTGTTCGTTTCTCTGATTGTGTCGGGCATTGCGGCTTCACGTACGGAGGAGGTCGATATCCCCATGGTGGCCATGCGCCTAATCGCGGAAAGCCTTCTGGACACCTGTCCCGTGTGCGCGGAACAGAACAGAAAAAAAGCATATGCCGTGATTGAAAAGGGCTTCGTTCCGGATAAAGAGCTTTCCTCTACCCCCGATTGCGCATTCATCAAAACAGAAGACTGCGGACCGACCGAATTCGTATCCGCCTGTTATGCCTCGCGAATGCCGTACGACGGGCCGGGCGGAAAGAAAGGCGCTTTTCCCCTGCTCGTATTCCGCTTCCATACCGCCGGGGACCATTTGGTGGGGATCGCCTTCGGCGATTACACGACGGAGGATGCGGCATCGGTATTTAACCGGATCGGGAAGGACTCTCCCTTTGACGCCGCCGTAAAGGTTATCGCGTACCGCTATGGTGACAGCCGATCGTTCAACTATTCGCCGAAGGAGAACAAACTGACGGTGCACTGCAGGGTGCTGCGGGTCGCTCCCCGGCGTTGAACGGAGGTCTCAGCGGAACTGGTCGGCGCAGTCAGCGCACATCCCGCGAAGGCTCATCATCCGGCGGAGCAGCGTGTCTACGAAGGGTACGTCGGGGTAACGGGCGAACAGCGCGGTGAGCTTCGCCTGGTATCGACCCAGGGCCACTCCGAGAGACTGAACATGCCCGATGTCGTACGAGTCCCGCTCCCGAAGGGTGGTCAGTAGCTCCTCCATGTGGCGGTTTTCTCCCGCCAGTTCGGTGATGTAGTCGAT
>CAZEAH010000351.1:0-4028 GCA_964510075.1 uncultured Leptospirales bacterium
GCCGCGCGTAGTCCTCGACCTCCCCTTTGGTGAGAAACCCGAGGGGGCGGATTATGTCGAACTCCCCGCCGAACAGCGAGAGCCTGAGAGGCATCGTTCTGAGTCTGGCGTTAAACGTCATATTAAGGATGAGGGTCTCGATTATATCATCCAGATGATGGCCGAAGGCGAGGCGTGTACATCTCTGCTCCCTCATGAGCGCAAAAAGGGCTTTTCTCCTGTGCCAGGAGCAATAGAAGCACCTCGAGTCCTGATTCGAAAAATCGATGTTTCCGGAAACCCGGCGCACAACGAGCTCCACCCCCCTCGTACGGCAGAACTGCCCGAGAAGCCCGACATCCGGCCCTCCCTCCAGCCCCTCAACGAGGATGTGGGCAGCGATGACGGAATATTCAATCGGGAGCCCCCGTCGCCTCCCCGCAACGGCGTCCAGAAGAACAAGCGAATCCACTCCTCCCGAAAGGGCGACAAGTACCCGCTCCCCGTCTCCTATCATCCCGTAACGGTTGATGGCCTTGCCGACGATCTTCCGAAGGGTCTTTATACGATATTCCGGTTTCATACTATTCCCGAAGAATCCCATAAAAATAATTGTGCAGACACGGGGCGTAATATAGAATAAGCACTTGAAAAATACAGGCCAATTTTTACTATTATACAGCGAATCATTCTTTGCGCGCAAAAAGAAACGCTCCGCAGGCGGAGATTGAATCCGGGCCGCTGTCGCCCGCTGCCCCCGGCGGGAGACCCGGAAGCCTATCGGAGAAATGGAACGGTTGTATGGCACGAGCACTGATAGTTGACGATTCAAAATTCATGCGCAAGATTATCCGCGAAACCCTCGAGGAGGGCGGACACACGGTCCTCGCCGAGGCCGACAACGGCATAGACGGCATCGAAGAATACAGAAAGCTTAAGCCCGATTTCGTTACCATGGACGTAACGATGACAGGGAAAGACGGCATACAGGCCGTGTCCGACATCCAGGCCATCGATCCCGGGGCCAGAATCATTATAATATCCGCAATGAGCGAAACGACACTCAAGATAAACGATAAAGAGCTCCGTGCGAACGCGTTCGTCACAAAACCCTTCGAAAAGCACCAACTGCTGGAAACGATAAAAAAAATCCTATGAGCGCCCGGAACTTCATCAGGCTCTACACCATCGCCTCGCCCGCTCAATCGGCTTTTCTTTTAAACGAAGGGAGAGCGTATTTCTTCGTCTCAAACACCGACAAGTATGCGTTGCGCGGCAACAACCTCATCGTGGGCGCTTCCGAGCTCATTCTGAACAACCTGCTCGACATGAACCTCGGCCGGCTCGAAACCGCCCTTTGCGATCCCGAATCCAGGATTAAGAAAATACCCGCGGAAACCTTTCTGTCGTCCCTTGACACCTATTCGGTCGCGCTCAACGTATCCATGGTAATCGCCGAACAGGTCGTTCTGACCAACCAGATCATCAACACCAATCTCGAATGCGTGCAGGGAGACGAAAAGAGGATAAAGGAAACCTCAATCGAATATTACCGTATCGTATCCCGGCTCCGCGCCGAGTATGAGAAACGCCGCCTGCCCTGGCTGAAAGCCCTCACGGAAAAGTTTGAGACGAGCCTCATATGCAAGCGGGGTGAGGCCTTCGGCCGCACCGCCGCTCCTACGAAGATAACAACCCCGCTGGTAAGCACCGAAACCACCCTCGAATTGCCCAGGGGCTCCGTCATTTGCGAAGAGGGCAGCATAGGCGACGAAATGTACATCCTGCAGGCAGGCACGGTGGACGTGCTGATCAACGGAACGCGCGTCACCTCGATTTCGGAACACGGATACGTCTTCGGGGAGATAGCGCTGCTTCTTGGAGAGAAACGCACCGCGACGCTCATGGCAAAAAGCGATGTGCTGCTCACCCGACTGCGGAAAAGCGACCTTAAAAACATGGCGGGATCACAGAACAGCATCCTGCGGGCCCTGCTCACCTCCCTGTCACAGAAGCATTACTACAATATCGAGAAGATAAAGGCAATCAGCGCAATGCTGATCGAAAAGGATCTTTCCGCGGGGCCTGGAGAAAAAGCCCGACAGGCGCTCGAAGTACAGCGGGCGCAAAACGACCTCCTTTCTCTTAAAAAGGAGGTCTCAAGCGTATATGCGGCACGAAAGGTCGAGTTTCTCGCTGAACTTGTGGAGAGCTTCTAGCCCTCCACATCAGAAGACACCAGATCCCCCTTCTTCAGGGACTTCAGCCACGAAAGCTCGGCCTTCAGGTGATTTTCCAGGTACGTGAATACGTGGATGTGCGATTTTTCTTCGGGAAGTTTCATTTCCTCGTCGACCTTTTCTTTTATGGCGACAAGTTTCTCCTTTACCGCTTCCATCCTGTCCTCGATGAACGCCTCCTTCTGCTCGGGCATCAGCGAGTTGTAGAACATAAGTACGATGTCGATATCAAAGTGTATCATCGTGTGGTCGAAGTACTGTTTCAGCATCTTCTTGTAGTATTTTCTTCCCGCCGGCATGATCTGATAAATGTACCGCTCCGGATTTCCGCCCTCTTTTTCGGTCCCGACCCGCTTCACCCAGCCGTTGTCGACGGCTTTTTTGATCGCATAATAGATGGAACCGAATTTGATGTCGACGTAGTCCTCAAGCCGCTCGACTATCTTCTTCTTGATTTCATAGCCGTACAGATTTTCCTCCATCAGGAGCCCCAGAATCGTTATTTCTATTTTCATATCAACCTCTCAGAAATAAAAAACACTAAAATTAAAGGCATTGATTTATTATATACAGGAATGGGACGGATCAGGCAATGATTTATTATATGGTATTACAATAAAAATGAAGTATTATATACTATTTTTTATAAGAAAATGCAATGAGGTTTACTATATTAAATGCCTTTTAAAAAACCTGTCGGCCGGCTTCAGGAGGCGACGCTCTTCAGGGCCGCCTTTACCAGCGGTTCAATCGGCATTGACGGATCCTCTTTAAGCAGTTCGTCCACGGCCCTGGCTGCCCGTCCCTCGTCGAAACCGAGCGCCGCGAGCGCCTCTACGGCTTCCCCGCGGGCCGACTGGCGCGCCTCACCTTCCGGAGAAAGGACTTCCAGATGCTTGAGCCGTCTGGACAGTTCGAACACGAGCTTTTCCCCTTTGCTTCGGCCTATTCCCGGCACCTTTAAAAGAGGAGCCAGATCGCCCGCGCGTACTGCACGGAGAAGTACCTCGATCGTTATTCCCGAGAGGATCGAAAGCGCCATCGAAGGACCGATGCCGGGCACCCCGAGGAGTATCGTGAACAGATCGCGCTCCCGCCGGGTATGGAAGCCGAAGAGTCGCAGCTGGTCCTCCCTGTGATAGGTATGGACGTGCAGACAGACATCGCGGTTACCTACAAGTCGTTCATAGGTTGAAAGGGGTATGCCGAGGCGATAGCCGATGCCGCCCACATCCACGATTACCTCCGTGGGCCTGAGTTCTTCTATCACCCCCCTGATCTGAGCGATCATGCCCTTCCTACCCCCTCGACCGGTCTTGCGGGCAATTTCTCAACCCTGCGGCGACGGCGGATGATGACGCCAGATAATGGCAGGCGGCGACCGCAAGGGCGTCGGCGGCGTCATCGGGAGACGGCGGATTCTTCAACCCATAAAGCCTTCCGGCCATAATCTGCATCTGGCGCTTTGTGGCCTTGCCGTATCCGGTCACGGCGCGTTTCACCTGAAGCGGTGTATACTCGAAACAGGGGAGATCCCTCATGGCGGCGCAGAGAAGCACGACCCCGATGCATTTGCCGACATCCAGGGCGGTGGTGGAGTTTTTAGCGAAATACAGTCGTTCCATCGCAAGCACCGAGGGCTCGTAGCGGACCAGAACGGCCTCGAGGTCCCTGTATATGACGAGAAGCCTGCCGGCCAAATCGCCGTTGGGCCTCGAAACGATCGCCCCGCATCCGGCCAGCGTGAATCCGTTTTCGATGACCGCCCAGCCCAGCGTTCCGAACCCCGGGTCGATCCCGAGTATCCTC
>CAZEAH010000352.1:0-4017 GCA_964510075.1 uncultured Leptospirales bacterium
CTCATCTACCGCACCCCTGATGGGGCGATGAGGGAGCGCCTCCTCGTAGCGGCCAAGCCCCATGAGGGCGAAGCCCATACCGGTCATTGCGTCGTGGTTGTCCTTGTCCACCTTCAGCACGTCGGCGAACAGCCTGAGGGATTCCTCGTAGGCCTCGGTCCCCAGGTATGCCTTTCCGAGCCCTGTCATGGCCTCGCGATAGCGCGGATTCTGTTTGAGCGCGTTCTTGAAACTGAGAATGGCGCGAAAACGATCGCCCTTTTCCAGATACTCCCAGCCGGCCTTGTTGTAGTAGATGGCGTTCTTCTCGGCCGCTCCGGCCGGCGCCATGCCGTGGGAGGCGAGCGCCAGCACGAGCGCCGCGCAGGCAAGTACGCTTATGGATGCAGTGTTTCGTCGGTCGCTCATTTAAAGAACCTTTCTATCTATGAGGGATTGGCTCATTGGGGGGCATTTTTTCTTTCCCGTCAACAAAATTACCTGCCGGGCGTTATTTTCAATTGACCTCGGCCGCCCCTGGCGTAGAGTACGAACGCCGGGCGGCGCGCCGCGACCGCACGATTTTTCGGGACCGACTGACAGGGAATGAAACGAACGACACTCCGCATCGCACTCATAATCGCGCTTGTCGCGTGCGCGCTGGGATTCATCGCGCTCAACTCGGCGCCCTCCATGATGCAGGGAGAGGACTTCATCGTCCGAGAAGGCGAATCAGTCCGCGGCGTGGCCCGCAGGCTCAAGGCCCGCAACCTCATCACGAGCGCAAACTTTTTCCATTGTTCGGGGCGCCTTGCGGGTAAAATCGCCGGAAGCGGCATCCGGAAAGGAAAATACCGTATCGCCCCCGGCTCCTCCTCCCTGCGCATACTCTACGCCCTGATGCGGGGTGACGTGGTCACGGCGCGCGTTACGGTCCCCGAGGGCCTCAACCTTTACCAGATCGCCGCCCGCCTCGAGGCGAGCGGCGTGACCGGCGAGGGGGAGTTCCTGTACTACGCGTTCAACCCGTCCCATGCGCGCGCCATGGGCGTCGACGCTCCCTCCGTCGAGGGCTACCTGTTTCCCGACACCTACATCATACCCGAGGCATCCGACGCGCGCGACGTGATCGCGCTCATGCATCGCCGGACCACAACCGTTCTCGCCCGGCTCGAACCCGCACTCCTCCGCGAAAGCGGGCTTTCGGCGCACGCGCTCCTCACCCTGGCTTCGCTGATCGAAAAGGAGACCGCCGTGGGCTCCGAACGCGCGAGGGTGGCCTCGGTCTTTCACAACAGGCTTAAAAAAAACATGAAGCTCGACTGCGATCCCACCGTGCGTTACGCGACACGGAAATTCACGGGCAGGATCGGCTACCGGGACCTGGCGTACGACTCGCCCTTCAACACCTATCTGTACCGGGGCCTGCCCCCCACTCCCATCTGCTCGCCCGGGCTCGCTTCGATTAAGGCCGCGCTCTCGCCGGAGACCACGGACTATCTCTATTTCGTTTCCCGCAACGACGGTTCCCATTATTTCTCGAAAACATTGAAGGAGCACAACAAAGCGGTACGGTATTATCAAAAGAATATCGGCGGGGGATTCAGGGATGACCAGAGGCCTTAGGCCGGCATTAGCGGCGCCGGCGGGCACGCTCGAAAAGCTCGAGGCCGCCGTGCGCTTCGGGGCCGACGAGGTGTATTTCGGCGGGAAGACGCACAACCTGCGCGGCCAGTCGGGAAACCTCTCGCTTGATGAGATCGACAGGGCATGCGCCTTCTGCCGCGAACGCGGGGTAAAGACGACCTTCCTCCTTAACTCCTTTCTTCATGAGAGCGACATCGACGCCGCGCGCGCATACATCGACGAGGTGCGCTCCTTCCCGTTCGACGCGTACATGGTGTCAGACCCCGGCATGCTCGTACTGCTGCGCGAGTCCGGCGTGGAAACGCCCGTGCACCTTTCCACGCAGATGTCCACGCTGAACCACCTGGCCGCGCGCTTCTGGGAGAGGCAGGGCGTCTCCCGGATCGTCCTTGCGCGCGAGGCGACGCTCGACGAGATCCGTATGATTCGCGCGCACACGGACGTGGAGCTCGAGGTGTTCGTGCACGGCGCGCTGTGCGTTTCGTACTCGGGCAGGTGTCTGCTCAGCCGGTTTCTCTCCGGACGCGACGCCAATACCGGCGCATGCTCGCATCCATGCCGCTGGCGCTATGCCCTTGTGGAGGAGAAACGGCCGGGGCATCATCTGGAGATCATCGAGCACGCGCGCGGCACCGAGATACTCTCGTCGAAGGACCTGTGCCTGATCGAACGACTTCCCGAATACGTCGCGGCGGGCGTCGACGCCTTCAAGATAGAGGGGCGCATGAAGTCGATCTACTACGCCGCGAACGTCACCCGCGTGTACCGGCACGCGCTCGAAGTGGCCGCCGGCGGGGGAGATTACGGCGCGCGCCTTCCGCGCTGGAAGGAGGAGCTCGAGCTGGTGAGCCACCGCCCGTACACGGCCGACCTGTGGAACGAGTTCGGGGGGATGGGTTTCGACGGCGTGCCCTACGTCCGTTCGGCGATGTTTCTGGGATACGCGCTGGGGCCCGGCCCCGGCGAGACCGAGGTGTTCGTAAAAATCCGCAATCCCGTCCGTGCCGGCGAGACGATCGAAGCGATCTATCCGGCGCGCGACGGCGACCTCGACGGCGCGTTTTTCAGGGTGGTCGAAATCAACGAGAACGAAAAAAGTGTTGCTATGGCACAACCCGGGAAGGTATATCTATTCAAATTGGATAAAGCGGTCCGCCCCGACGCGGTGTTCAGAAAAAGGACCGGTAACGACGAGGAGCGAGAGGAATGCTGACGAATCCACCCGGAATAGAAGATATATTTCCGGACAGAATAGACGCGTGGAACCGCCTGACCGGCGCGGCGCGCGAGGTCTTCCGCCTCAACAATTACAGGGAGATCATCATTCCCGTCATGGAGTACACCGAGGTGTTCGCGCGCGGTCTGGGCGACGAAACGGACATCGTCTCGAAGGAGATGTTCACCTTCGAGGACCGGGGCGGCCGGAGCCTCACCCTGCGGCCGGAGGGCACCGCGTCCGTGGTGCGCGCCTACGTATCCAACGGCGAATACAACCGTCTTTCGAGCGCGAAGTTCTTCTACTGCGGGCCGATGTTCCGCGCGGAGCGGCCGCAGAAGGGGCGCCTGAGGCAGTTCAACCAGTTCGGCGCGGAATTCTTTGGAAGCGCGGACCCCTATTACGACTACGAAATCATAGCGATGATGCACGCCATTTCCCGCCGGGTGGGGATCGGAGATTTCACGCTGCTCGTCAACTCGATCGGCTGCCCTGCCCCGGACTGCCGTGGAGGATACATCGAACGGCTCAAATCCTATTTCTCCGACCACCGCGACGGTCTGTGCGAGGACTGCAGGCGGCGGCTCGATAAAAACCCCCTGCGCATACTCGACTGCAAGCAGGAGGGCTGCGCCGCGTTAAAAAAGGGCTCGCCGTCAATCGCCGAGCACCTGTGCGGCGCGTGCCGTGAGCACCACGCCGGAGTAAGGAATCACCTCGACGCGGCCTCCATAGCATTCACGGAAGACCCTTACCTGGTGCGCGGGCTCGATTACTATACCAGGACCACGTTCGAATTCGTCACCGACAGGCTCGGCGGGCAGAACGCCTTTGCCGCGGGCGGGCGCTACGATTCGCTGGTGGAGACGTTCGGGGGCAGACCGACACCGGCGGTGGGATTCGCGGCCGGAATCGAGCGGATGCTGCTGCTCGTCGGCGACGCGGGTGCTCCCGTTGCGGGACTCGATGTTTACCTGGTCCATTCGGGCGGAGAGGCGCTTCGCCAGGCCCTCGCGCTTGCGCGCGCGCTGAGGGGGGCGGATATCTCGGCGGACCTCGATCCGCCGGGCAAGAGCTTCAAGAACCAGTTCAAGAAGGCCGACCGCGAAGCGGCGCGCTTTACCGTGATTATAGGCGAGGACGAGGCCGCCGAACACGCCTGCACGATTAAGGAC
>CAZEAH010000353.1:0-1407 GCA_964510075.1 uncultured Leptospirales bacterium
GGCGAAGGCGCGTCAGGCCGCGGCTGCGGGCAGGCATCTTGCCGAGTGGTACAACCCCGAGATCGGGTTTTCGGCGGGCAGAAAGACCGCCGGCAACGCCTCGGGCCATCTTTTTGAAGCCTCGGTGTCGCAGCGGATCTCCTTCCCAGGGAAGAAAAGTATAATGGAAGAGATCGCGCTTAAGGAAGAGACGCGGGCTCGGCTCGGTATAGACGAGATGAGGCTTTTCATCCGGTACGAGGTGACCCGCCTGGCGTATGAGTACGCCTATCACCGCCAGAGGGCCTCCCATGTCCGGGACCGTTTGGACCGCCTCCGGCTTATCAACACCTATATGCAGGGCAGAATAGTCATCTCCCCGGAAAAGCGCGTCGAACGAAGGATCATCCAGGCCAGGACGGCCCTTCTCGAACGAGAAGTGCATCGGATCGGCACCGATACGAAGGCGGCTTTCGCGCGGCTCAATCTCTACACCGCCCTTCCCTCCGATACGCTTCCCGATGTAAAGGTGCGCTGGTTCGCCCGCGCTCCTGGAGTGGACTTCGCGTCGGTGGCGGAACGCGCCCGACGCAACGGGTTCCTTGTGCGCGACCGGAAGGAGGCGCTCGAGAGCGCGCGGAAGGAACGGAAACTCGCGGAGCGCGGCGCATATCCCGATGTAGACGTCTCGGCGTTTTACAGCGACGAAAAGACCGAAGTGTCGGAGCGCAGTTTCGGCGCGGGGGTGAGCTTTCCGCTTCCCCTTTTTTCGCGGAACCGCAACGCCGTGGAGATGGGCTCCCAGCGTGAAAAGTCCGAGGAACACACCCTTCGCCATGCCGAACGCCAGGTGGATGAACAGGTGCGGGAGCTCGCGGCCCGCTACGAGTACGCCTCGGCCATGGTGGGGAGATTCGCGATCGACGACATCAGGGATCTCGAGGAGGCCATGCGCTACACCGACGTGGAATTCCGCAGGGGCAGAGTGACGCTCGCCACGTTTCTCGAGATGGACGCCCAGACGCATGAAATTCTCGAGGAGATTTTCCGCTCCCAGCTCGACCTTGTTAACGTGTATACCTCACTGTTGTTTCTCTCCGCCGAGGAAAAAGCGGTAGAGGGTGACCTTCCATGATAGAGAAGCTGATTGAAAGGGCCCTTGGCTCCAGGATATGGGTCGGCGCAATCACGCTCGCGGTGATCATCGTCGGCGTGTGGTCCCTCGCCAGGCTTCCCATCGACGCAGTCCCTGACATCACCAATGTTTCGGTGATGGTGAACGCGGTGACCGGCGCGCTGGCGCCCGAGGAGATCGAGCGAAGCGTCACCTTTCCCATAGAATCGGAGCTTGCCGGCCTTCCGGACGTTGAGGACATACGGTCCCTTTCCAAATACGGCCTCTCTCAGGTCATCGTGGTGTTCTCCGAC
>CAZEAH010000353.1:1417-4007 GCA_964510075.1 uncultured Leptospirales bacterium
TCGCAGGTGGTCGTCACCTTCCAAGACGGAACGGACATCTATTTCGCCCGCCAGCTCGTGCTGGAACGCCTCCAGGCCGTCAGGGAGCGCCTGCCGGAGGGTATATCCCCCGAACTGGGGCCGGTGTCGACGGGCCTCGGCGAGGTCTTCATGTACACCCTTCTTCCTCGGAAAGGAAGCGAACTCGCGAAGAAACCCGAGAAGGAGCGCCTTACGTATCTGCGCACGGTGCAGGACTTCGTCGCGCGACCCGCGCTCAAGGCGGTGGACGGCGTAGCCGAGGTCGAATCGAACGGCGGGTACAAGAAGGAAATCCACATCAACATCGATCCGCGCAGAATGGACAACAACGGCCTCACCTGCAACGAGCTTATCTCCGGCATCGAAAGCCTCGGCGAGAACTATGGCGGCGGATATATCCAGGAAAAGGGCGAGCAGATAATCGTCCGGACGCTCGGACGGATCACCGACCTCGAGCAGATACGCAACGTACCGGTTAAACTGAACGTCTACGGTACGCCGGTACGTATACGTGATGTTGCGGTTGTGAAGGAAGGACATGCCCAGCGGCTCGGGGCGGCGACCTACGACGGAAACGAGGCGGTTCTGGGAACGGTGCTCATGCGCATAGGGGCAAACAGCCGCAGCGTGGCCCTGGACGTCGAAAGGGCCGTTGAGCGTCTTCCGCTTCCCGACGATGTCGAATTAAGGACGCTCTACAGCCGAAGCTTCCTCGTCAACGCGACCATAAACACCGTGACGAAGAACCTCATGGAGGGCGGCATTCTCGTGGTGGCGGTGCTCTTCCTTATACTCGGCAATATGCGCGCGGCCTTTCTGGTCGCGCTCGCGATCCCGGTATCGATGCTGTTCGCGTTCTCCGGCATGCTGCGGCTGGGCGTATCGGCGAGCCTGATGAGCCTGGGTGCCGTCGACTTCGGCCTCATAGTGGACGGCTCCGTCGTAATGGTGGAAAACATCATCAGGAGGATGGATGAGGCGCGTTCCGCTGGCGTCGTAAAGGGCATCGGCGAACGGCTGGACATCGCGCGCCGCGCCGCCGCCGAGGTCGGCAGACCGGTCCTCTATGGCGTGCTCATCATCATGATCGTCTATATTCCGATCCTTTCGCTTTCGGGCATAGAGGGCAAGATGTTCCGCCCCATGGCGATAACGGTGATATTCGCCCTGGCGGCAAGCCTCTTAATCGCCCTGTTCCTCATGCCCGTCGCGTCCGTCTATGCGGTAAAGGCCTCGGGCGGCGGGAGCGAGGGAAAGCTGTTCCACCGGATAGAGAAACTGTACCGCCCCGTGCTTGAGTTTTCGCTGGACCATCGTCGGACCACCATACTCCCGACCCTGGCGGTCGCGCTGGGCTCAATCATGCTTTTTATGCTCCTTGGCTCGGACTTCATCCCGAAACTCAACGAGGGCGACATGGTGATCGGGCTTGTGCGCGACACGCGCACGGGAATCGACACCTCGGTCGCCCGCCAGCGGGAATCGGACAGGGTAATCGCCGGGTTCGCCGAAGTGGAGCACGTTTTCTCCCGCATGGGGACTCCCGAGTCGGCGACCGACCCCATGGGGGTCAATTTTGCGGACACCTTCGTGATTCTGAATAAAAACTGGAAGGAGTGGCCCGAAATAAATGGACGCGCGCGCACGCGCGACGAGCTTTTCAGCGATATCTCCGCCGCCATCGACAGGGCGGTGCCGGGGCAGGAGATATCCATGACCCAGCCCATAGAGATGCGTTTTAATGAAATACTCGAGGGAAGCAGGGCCGACATAACACTGCGCATATTCGGGCAGGACCTCAACGTACTTTACGAACTGGTCCAGCGCGGCCAGGCGCTCATGGAACACATTCGCGGCGCGGAATCGGTCGAGCTGGACCCCCTCACGGCCCTCAGAAAAAGCCCGGTACTGGACGTGCGCCTCGATTACGACAAAATAAACCGCTACGGAGTCAGCATACGCGACGTCAACCACGCATTTGCCGTCGCCATGAACGGGATGGAGGTGGGCTTTCTCTACCAGGAGGACAAACGGTTTCCGATGATCGTGCGTCTCGGCGACGAATTTAGAAAGAACGCATCCGATATAGGAAGGATCCCCGTAACCTATCCGGAGGGCGGAAGCATTCCGCTCTCGGCGATCGGAAAGCTCGAGCAGAACGACCAGGTAACGACCATCGCTCGCAGCCGTGCGCGACGGTACGCGGCCATATCCATCAACCTCCGCGACCGCGACACAGTTGGCTTTGTCAACGAGGCCCGGAAGGTGGTGGCATCGAAAATGGACCTTCCGAGCGGATACACGGTGGAATGGGGCGGGCAGTTCAAGAACCTTACATCGGCGCGCAGGACTCTCCTTATCATCATTCCGATCGTTCTGGCGGCGATTTTCATCATCCTCGAACGCATATTCAAGAGCATAAAACAGACGCTCCTGGTCTTCAACAGCATTCCCTTCGCCATTACCGGCGGTGTTTTTCTGCTCTGGCTGAGGGGCATTCCTCTTTCGGTGTCGGCCGGAATAGGCTTCATCGCCCTTACCGGTATCGCGATTCTGGACGGCATGGTGC
>CAZEAH010000354.1:0-3990 GCA_964510075.1 uncultured Leptospirales bacterium
TTGACGGGGAGATGCGAAAACGCGACGCGAACATAAGCCCGAGCGCGATCAACACGAGGGGTGTGATAATAAAAAAAGCCTTTATGAGCGAGAGCGTCGCGTCTGCCTGCTGAACGGCCGTTTTCGAGGCGATCTGGTCGGCCGTCGGCACAATGTACCCGATACCCCGCAGTAGAAGACCGAGCAGCGGAAGCACGAACGCGCCCTGTATCAATTTACGGATGAGGGTCATCGCGCCGGCGTATGTTCCCGCGCGCTTGCGGGCAGTGATGAGCTCGTCTACGTCCGTTACGAAGGGAAGTACCGTCCACGGAATGACAACTCCAGCCGACATTCCCGCCCCGACCAGCACGCAGTTGAGTATGACCAGGTACGAGGGTGAGCCGGGATGCTGGATCCCCATGATAAGCGTCGCGCATCCCCATATAATCAGACCTACCATGTAAGCCCGGCCGTGTCCTTTCCTGTTGGCAAGCATCACGTAGAGCGGCAGGGCAGCCAGCTCCGTGAGGACGATGGCCCCGAGTCCCAGGTGGACGATATCGCCCCGGCCGAGGTAGTCGATTACATAGAACTTGAACCACGACATCAGAACGTCCATCGAAGCGTATGCGCAGATGTACATGCCTATATGCAGCCTGAAGCTCCGGTTGGCGAAAATCGAGCCGAAGTTGCGGAACATGCCCATCGGCGTGGTTTCCCCGGCATCGGAACGGGGGAGCTCCCAGGTTCCCAGAAAGACGAAGATCCACGGGACGGCGAACAGAAGGCCGAAGAACAGCCCGACCGCCATGTGGCCGCGTCCCGGGTCGTCGAACGCGTTTATAATCGGCTGTGCGAGCACGCCGGCCAGCAGGGACGCGAGTATCGAAAAAATCATCCTGGTGCCCGACAGCCTGTTGCGCTCCCTGAAATCGAGCGTCATCTCCGCGCTGAGGGCGGAGTAGGGCACCATTGTCATGGTCGATACCGTATAAAAGAAAAGATAGGCGAAGATGTAATACAGGAACGTACAGATCTCTGTATCGAGGCGCACCGGCAGCCAGATAAGGAAGAAGCTTATCGCCACCGGAAGTATCGCGATGAGAAAGAACACACGCCTTCGGCCCAGCCTCGATTTCGTGTTGTCGGTGATGTATCCCATGAGAGGGTCCGACAGTGCGTCCCATATTTTTCCGAGTCCGGGGATCAGGCCGGCGAGCACCGGGGAGAGCCCCACGACGTTCACCAGATAAAACATCGCGAAGGTGCTGATGAGGAAGAAGGACCCGCCGCCGTACAGGTCGCCGATTCCGTACGCGATGAGATTCCTTGTTCGAAGGCGCGGGGTTTCCGTCATTGCTATATCCTCTACGTGTTGATTATAAGCGCTGAGAGTATCCATATTATGACAAAGCTGAGAATGTTCGTCGCGTTGACCATCATGCCCGCAAGCCGTGTGTCGTAGCCGAATTCCACCGCGTACGGTATCGTCGACATTCCGACGGGCAGAATGAGCCCTATGGCGATGATCCCGCGATGAAGCGGGCCGACCGGCAGAAGGAAATAGAGCGCCGCACCGGCGGCGAGCCCCAGAGAGTATCGAAGAGCGAGTACTTTGGCGACACGACACCATTCGGCTCCGGTCAGCGAGAAGTCGAGATATATCCCGATGAGCAGAAGGGCGAGTGCCATGTTCGCGCGGGCGACGGTCCGAATGACATCAGATGCTAATGGGGGAATCCCCAGGCCCGAGAGGTTCAACGCGAGCGATAGCATATAGCTTATGAACGGGGTAAAGGTAAGTATCTGAATGAGGGCCTGTTTCACTCCCGCGGCTTTTTTCAGCGGCGAAAGGTGGGCGCCGGTCAGGTAGCAGACCAGGAACACGATAATGGCATTGCCCATATCGAACATGGCGATGTATCGCAGCCCTTCCGTTCCCCACACTCCCTCGATGAGCGGGAACGCGAAGAGTCCGATATTGAATCCCATGACCGAAATCGTCAGAATCCCCCGCCGGGCAGGCTCCTCGTTCCGGAACACCCTGTAGGCAATGACCGACATCATCATGCCGAACGCAACGCATACCACGGGGAGCAGGGCAAGCGTTCCGTCCATCGTGAACGATGAAAAGGTATCGATGATGAGGGCGGGCAGGGTGATATTGAGCACGAGGCGGGAGAGTGCCTCTCCGTCCGCGCGGCTTAAAATACCCGACCGACGAACGACGAAGCCGGCAAGCACGATGATGAGCGCCAATATAAACTGGTAGTTCAGCTTTTCCATGGGCCTTGTCTTACGGCCGGTACGGGCGTCGATATTGAATTGCCCGGAAGCCGCCGTTCGAGACGTTCCTCAGCTTTTCGTATCCGTCTTGTCCCATGCGTCCCTGAAACGCTGTAGCCCCAGATCCGTAAACGGGTGGTAAAAGCTTTCTTTAAACACATCGAATCCTGCCGTTACGATATGCGCTCCCGCGACCGCCGCCTCGACGATCTGTTTGCCGTTGCGCACGGCGGCGACTATTATCTTTGTCGATATGCCGTAATTGAAAAACGCCGCCGTAACATCGCCGATAAATGCAGTACAGTCCTCTCCGCTCGATTCCTTCCATCCGACGAAAGGCGAAACGAACTCGGCGCCGATACGTCCGGCCTGAAGCGCCTGTGACGCGCTGAATACAAGCGTGACGTTAGTGCGCACACCGGTCTCCACCAGCTCTTTCGCGGCAGCCAGGCCCTGCTCGGTGCAGGGTATTTTGATGACGAAATTTTCCGACATGGCCGCCAGTGTGCGCGCCTCGGCGACCATGGATTTCGCCTCCTCAAGATGCGGATTTATCTCCACGGAAATGGGAAAGTCTTTCCCCTTGAATTCCTCCGCAAGCTCACGTATCACCGTAAAAAACGGCTTGCCTGAGGAAAGTATGTGCCGGGGGTTCGAAGTAACCCCGTTGATCCCCCAGTTCGCGTACGCATAGCGTATTTCGTCGATCTTGGCGCTGTCCAGAAAGTAGTTCATGATCGTGTCCCCGTCACTGTTTTTTCAAAAAATCCTTTATCTTCACGACCTTGCCGCTGTGAGCGGATTCCTCCGCCGCGGCCCCCACGACGATAGACCAGTACCCCTCCTCGGCGGAGGCCGTGCCTGTCGCGATACCGTCCATATTGTCTATAAACGCGCGGTGTTCAAAATAGGTCGCTCCGTTGTGTCCGCTCGTCTCTATATACACCGGATATGTCGGCGTGGTAATCCTCGACGGCCTCTTTTCCCCGCAGATGATCTCCATGTGGCACTTCGGGCGCGGGTCGGAAAGATAGTCCTCGTTCTCGAAGGCGCGGAGGCGCCCCTCGTCGCCGCAGATCGTGATCTCCTCGTAAAACATAGGGGCGAACATGCAGAGATTGAAGCTCGCCCTTACGCCGTTCTCATACGTCACTATAACCATCGCGTTGTCGTATATGTCGGATTTCCTCCCTCTGTATTCGAAATCGATGAAGTTGACGGCCATACTGCCGGAGGCGTACACCGTCTCCGGCATCGCCCCGGCGAAGAGGTTGAGCAGATCGAAATAGTGACAGCATTTCTCGACAAGCGTTCCGCCGGAATATTCCGAGAACTTGTTCCACTGCGAGACCTTGTCGAGGAAGGGAATGCGGTGTTCGAGTATGCTGACGGTCTTGATATCGCCAAGGGTTCTTCGCTCAAGCGCCTCATGTATCGCCTCCCGGTAGATCGATTTGTACCGGTACTGGAGTCCGATCTGAAAAACGGATGGATACTTTTTCGCGGTGACCAGTATTTCACGCGCGTCGGCGACGGTGGTGACGACGGGCCGCCGCCGCTCGATCTCGCACAACTGGACTACCTGAAGGCCTCCAACACGGACGCAAACGATGAGTTTGGCGTCAGCGTGGCCTTCCTTGACGACGTGCTCGTCGTGGGGGCGCCGTTTGAAGACAGCAATGGCAGTTCGGAGGCGGATGACACCGCGACCGACTCCGGCGC
>CAZEAH010000355.1:0-3979 GCA_964510075.1 uncultured Leptospirales bacterium
GCATATACCCCCGCGAGGCCGCCGGTCAGCGCCCGTCCGAAAGGTATGCGTCCCAATTCGGACCGCGGAAAGGCCGTAAAATCCAGAAGGCGCTCACGAGCCGCGCCAGCGGGGTCCTCCGCGGCAAGTTTAAAAACGAAGGTGGATCCGCTCATTTTTTCGAGCACCAGCCTCAGGCTGTCGGAAGAGGGTAGACCGTTGACAAAGCCGGCGTTAACGCGTTTTCCGGCAATCTCCACTACCGCCCGGTGGGAATCGATGCGTTCGATTATACGAGCGACGATCTCCCCGCCCTTTTTTAGCCCGGCAAGGGACTCCGAACGGGCCCCCTTTCCGCGTATGGTGATGGTGGCGGCGTTATCGATCCTCATGTCCCGGGAAAAGGTCTCCACAGCACATCATGTCGCGCAGGGGTGAAAAACTGCGGCGATGAACCGGAGATGGGCCTATTCGCCCGATCGACTCCCTGTGCTCGAGCGTTCCGTAGCCTTTGTTTTTACTAAACCCGTAGCCCGGATAAAGCAATTCAAATTTATCGAGGATAGCGTCCCTGCGCACCTTCGCGGCAATCGACGCGGAAGCGATGGTGATGGACAGTGCGTCGCCCTTCTTGATCGGGATGAAGCGCATTCCCGGGGAAAACCCGAAGTGCCCGTCCATAATGACCACATCCGGCGGTGCGGGCAGTTGCACAAGCATCCTGCGCAGCAGGAATTCGGTTGCTCCATTTATATTGAGGCGGTCGACCGTGCGATGGGAGGCCATGGCGGTATACAGGCACGCGGCGCCGGAGCGAATGTGCTCCAGCGCGGAAAGCCGCGCCCTGTGGCTCAGTTTTTTCGAATCGTTGACGGAAGTCATAAGGCCTTCGGGGGGGCGGACAATCGTGTCGGGAGAGAAAATCACCAGCCCGAGGCACAGGGGGCCGGCAAGGGCGCCCCTGCCGACCTCGTCGACACCGGCAATCCGCCGGTATCCCTGGTCTAAAAGTTCACGTTCTATATCGAAGGTGGGCACGCGAAGAGACCCGGACGTCCCCCCGGACCCATCACGCGTTTTCGCTTCCCTGGTTTTCAGGGACCGCCTCGTGAGTGGCCGGGACCTCAACCACCTGAACGGCGGCCTTGCCGCGCGCGACGCGCTTCTCCTTGAGTTTGGCGGATTTACCGGTACGCTCGCGAAGGAAGTACAGCTTGGCGCGGCGGATCCTGCCCTTGCGTACTGGTTCGATCTTGGCGATACGGGCCGAATAGAGCGGGAACACTCTCTCGACGCCGACATCGTAGGATATGCGACGGACCGTGAAGCTTTTGCCTGCGCCCTTGTTGTTTATCGCAATGACGATTCCCTCGAACACCTGAATGCGCTCGCGGTTTCCCTCCACGATCTTATAATGCACCTTGACGGTGTCGCCTACCTCGAAGTTCAGCGGACGATCGAGCTGCATGATTTCTTTTTGGACGGCTTCCAGTATATTCATCATTCTTCTCCTTTATCCTTTCTTTCGCTATATCTCTTATACAGATCGGGCCGAACCCTTCTGGTTTTCTCGACCCGCTGATCGTGACGCCATCTTCGTATTCGGGCATGGTCCCCGCTGAGGAGCACCTCCGGCACCGCGAGCCCCTCAATTTCCGCCGGCCTGGTGTACTGGGGGTATTCCAGCAGGCCGTCCTCGAAGCTTTCCTCCACAAGCGAATCGCTGTTCGACATAAAACCGGGTATCTAGCGCGCCACCGCGTCGAGCAGAATGAGGGCCGCGTATTCGCCGCCGGAGAGCACATAATCGCCCACCGACACCTCATAGTCCACATACCGGTCGACCACGCGCTGGTCGACCCCTTCATAATGGCCGCAGACGATGCAGATCTCCTTCTCGCCCGCAAGCCGTTTTACCAGATCCTGGGTGAGCAGCTCGCCCGAGGCGCTCGTGAGGATCACTTTTGTGTTCTCTCCCCTGACCGACGATATCGCCCTGAAGAGCGGTCCCGGCATCAGCACCATTCCGCTTCCGCCGCCGTAGGGATAATCGTCGCACTGGCGATACCGGTTCTCGGCGAATTCGCGCAGATCCACAACGTCCACACGAAGAAGGCCCGCGTCGATCGCCTTTCCCAGAAGCCCCGTCGAAAAGGGGCTTCTGAAAAAATCGGGGAACAGGGTGATTATCTTTACCACCGCCAATGACGACCGGCCATCATTCTCATAATATCGCGCGGGCTCCCGGCCGGCGCATCAGTCGAGGAGCCCCTCCACGGGATCGATATCGATCCTTCCCGACAAAACCCGCGTGGTGTCTACCATCGCCTCGACGAACGGGACGAGATGTTCGCGCCCGCCCTCGGCCGCGATGACGAGCAGCTCGCCCGCACCCCCGGAAACGATGTCCTTCACCCGGCCGAAATACCCCCCTCGCAGATAAACATCACAGCCGATAATATCATAATAATAGAAGGATTCCGCGTCCAGCAAATCCCTCGTGTTCTCCGCCACTTCGCGGGTGATAAACATCTCCATCCCCCGCAGGGAAAGGGCCGCGTCCCTTTCGTTTACGCACGACAGGTGCAACAGGGCCGTTTTTGCGTCCACGGGTATGAACTCCGTTATGACATACTCCGCGTAGAGCGATTCCTTTTTGATGTACACCTTGTTTCCCGGGGAAAAACGCTCGGCGATGTCGGATATTAGTGCAATTTTAAGGCGCCCCTTCAGACCGTGGGCGCCCGCGATCTTCGCTATTCGTATATAGGAATCACTCAATCAAGTATTTCCAGCACTACCCTCTTTCCGGATTTCGTGGCCGACGCGTTTATAATCGTCCGTATGGCCCTCGCGATACGGCCGTGCTTCCCTATGACCTTTCCGATGTCCTCTTTGGTGACCTTGAGTTCCAGTATGGTGGACTTCTCCCCTTCCACCTCCCGAATCATCACATCGTCCGGGTGGTCAACCAGAGACTTCACCATGTACTCCACCAGGTCCTTATAATTCATTCCGGCCTCCAGGGTTTACTCGGCGCTTTTGAATTTCCGCCACACTCCTGTTTTTTTTAAAAGCTTCGCGATAGTCTCAGTCGGCTGGGCCCCCTTCTTGAGCCAGTCGATCACCCGGGTCTCGTCGACCGAGAACTGGTTCCCGGCTGATATGGGCTGGTACTGACCGAGGTTTTCTATCGCCACGCCGTCCCTGCGCTTGCGCTCATCCACCACAACAACCCGGTAAAAGGGCTTTTTCTTTGTTCCAACTCTCTGCAGTCGAATCTTTACCGACACGCCGCTACCTCCTCAGAAGATTAGGGGATGATTATTTCTCCCGCCCGATTTTTGTCAATACAAAATGGCCGAGCTGCAGGCCTTAGACGATTAATCGACGTTTTCGGGGGTATTTGTCTATGGTAACAGCGTCCGCGCCCCCCGGGAATTCCCACCGGAAAGGCAAAGCCGCATCAGACGGCGCGTATCGCGGCCGCGGCCGCCTGCTTGAGTTCCCTGGCCGCCCGGTTGGGGTCGCCGGCGCCGAATACGGCGTTTCCCGCCACGATAACGCGCGCCCCGGCCGCCGCGACATCACCGATATTTTTGATCGAAATTCCGCCGTCCACCTGAATGAGAGCGCCGGAGGCGCCGTTTGCGGATTCCAGGCGGTCGCGAAGGCGGCTGATGCGCCCCAGGGCGGCCGGCATGAAGGCCTGGCCGTAGAAACCGGGGTCCACCGACATCACCAGAATGAGGTCGAACTCGCCGCGGAGGTCATAGACGGCCTCGAGTGGAGTCGCCGGGTTGATCGAAATCCCCGCGCGCACGCCCGCTTTCCGTATGGTCTGCAAAAGGCGCGAAGGGAAGCGTGTCGATTCGTAGTGGATCGTCACGCACCAGGGAGCGCACTCCAGATACCTCTCCACCGAGAGTTCCGGGCGCTCAATCATCAGGTGTATGTCGAGCGGAATGGAGGTATGCGATCCAAGCGCCCTGATATAGCC
>CAZEAH010000356.1:0-3965 GCA_964510075.1 uncultured Leptospirales bacterium
GCCATGGGCCGGCCGTCGCGTTTCCGCGCGCGCCGGGCCGAGATACTGGGCGTGCCGCAGGGCGAGCGCGTGGCGCGGTTCGTCGAGGGCGAGCGGCGGCACAATCCGAAGTACCTGGTGCGCGGCGACCGCGTCGAGGCGCGCATAAAAAGCGCGGACGGGGTGGTCGATCTGGGGGTGCAGAGGAACTATATCAGGTGAGGCGGTATCGCCGCATTGCGGAATTCATCAGTCCCCGTGGAGGCGGCGGGGGACAGACAGGGAATACGTCAGTTGATTTCCTTACCGTATTTCATGACGCTCTCGATAAATCCGCTTTTATCGGAATTCTCGTTGAGTAACACGGGTTCTATGAGTACATCGACGTTTCGGACAAGCTCGAACGGCCCTGCGCTTAATTCAAGATAGTCACCGTCTATCCTGTCGACGATAACGGCGCCATCGATATCGCTGTCGGCATGTTCAGTTTCGCGGGCGTATGAACCATAGAGCACTATTTTTTTTTCTTCCATGGCCTGCCTGACAATGCCGGCATACCGCTTCACTTTTTCAATAACCGATTGGTCCATGCGAAAATTCCTCTGCCTGTGTTACGACGTCAGCGCAGACCTTATCATTACGCACTTTGTCAATCCGGTACCCGCACAAGCTTCCCCCCGTCCAGCAGCAGTGAAAGCACGCCCCCCGCGAGTGATGCCGCCCCCGCGATGACGAACGCGAGCGTGTACGAGCCGTACGCGTCCGCGATGCGTCCCGACACGAAGGGCGCGAGCGCCTGCCCGATGCCAAAAAACAGCGTTATGAATCCCAGGGCCGCCGGGGCGAGTCGGGGCCCCAGCAGGTCGCCCGAGAGCGCGGCCATGATGGCGGGAATGCTCCAGGCGGTCAGGGCGAAGATCAGTGATGAGACGAGGTAGCCCGGCAGGGCCTTCCAGAGCCCGAATATCAAATAGCACGCGCACTGGAGGAAGAACACGCAGGCCAGGGCGTATTTCCTTCCGAAAGCATCCGATATCGAGCCCCAGAGAAAACCGCTGGCCACGCTGACAAGCCCAATGGCCGACCAGAGCCTTCCCGCGTCCTCCAGCGAGAATCCCGCCTCCCAGTTGAGATAGCGCACGAAGAAAGTAGTGTAAATTATGTACGAGAACCCGAAGAGCGTATAGACAAGGGAAAGGTGCCATACGGAAAACGAGCGGTAGACCAGCCTCCACGATTGGAGGAGCGAGTACGAACTCGCCGCGGAAGTCGCATCACGGGCATTCCCGCCCGCCGATCCCACCGGAGCGAGGCCCACAACCGCCGGTTCGTCCCGAAGCAGGGCCCCGCACAACACCGCGATCACGAGCGTGAGTCCCGCGAGGAAGAACCAGGAGTATCGCCACCCGTCCGCACCGCCGGCAAGCAGTATCGGAGGCAGGCAGATCCCCGTGATGAGCAGGCCGAAGCTCGATCCGCTCACGGTTACGCCGGCCGCCAGTCCCCGCCGCGACATCGCGAACCAGCCGACCACAAGGCCCATCACCGGGATGTTCGTGCCTCCGCCCCCCATTCCGGCGAGCAGCCGCCCGACGAAGGCCGTTCTGAAATCCGGCGCTAGACCCGTAAGCAGCATGGAAGCGGAAACCAGAAGCATGAACAAAGCAATAATCTTCCTTGGGCTGAAGTGCGCGGAGAGAAAACCGCAGGCGAGCGCAAGGACCAGGTAACCGATCATGTTCGCCATGGCCAGATCGCCCGCCTGCGCGTCGGAAAGGCCAAGCCCGGCCTTCATTGCGGGAAGGATCATGGTATAGCCGAAGCGCGCAAATCCAAGCGCCCCGGTGACGGTCGCAACGCCCACGGCCAGAATGATGTACGCGTAATGGAATCGTATCATTTTAAGCATGACCGGGATTGTGGCATCAACCGGCCGCCCGATGCCAGTAAAATTTTTCAGGATAAAATAATTATTCGAAGGAAGGTCCGCCACTCAAAGGCCGGTGAACGTGCAATCCATGCACGCGGACCGGATGGATGTGGAGGTAAGATACGCGGCGATGAATACGTACGCCGAAGAGATCATGAGTCTTTTGTGTGAAGAAAAGCTGACGGGGCAAGCGTCCCGACGATACAGCGGACGCCAGGAGCACCTGACACAGATGACATACCCCGTCTCGGCTGACCGAGGGGGAAAGCCGGGGCACGGCGCGATCACCGCACGGAAGGCGTTCAATCGCGGAGCTATTCCGATATCGTGCCGCACCCGAAACCGAACTCAGGCATTAAGTGTCGATTCAATTCGATTGCGACCTTTATTCTTGGCCGTATATAACAGACCGTCCGTTTCCTTTATCAGGCCCTCCGCGTCGTGGTCTTTCCAGGTCTGGACTCCCGCGCTGATGCTCACACTGAACCCATGCTTGCTTGATTTTAAAAGTGTCATCGACTCCCGTATTCTTTCCCCAATTGCAAGGGCGTTTTTCAGATCCGTGTTGGGGAAAATAACCAGGAATTCCTCGCCGCCATATCGTCCGATCATATCGATATTACGGATTTTCCTTTTTATCATGCCTGTCACATTGACAAGTACGCGATCGCCGAACTGGTGTCCGAAAGTGTCGTTTATTTTTTTGAAATGATCGATATCGATCATCATAACGGTGAGGGGAACCAGATGGCGTTTCGCTCTTTCTATTTCAGTCTGCAGGAGATACATGATATGTCGCCTGTTGAAGACACCGGTGAGACCGTCGGTTATGGCCATCTGCTCAAGCTGTCTGGTTTTGAGTCGTACTTCGCGAAGTAAAAGGTACGCCCTGACGTTTGATTTCAGCCTCGCGAGGAACAGCTCCGTATTAAAGGGTTTCGTTATGTAATCATTCGCCCCCAGACCGAGCACGCTCGAAATTGTTTTATGGGAACCTCTATTAATTAACATTTTTGAGGTTGATAAAGTTGCAACTCCTGATTAAATCAAGGGTTACGATTTCTGATATTGCTAAAAGTTTTAATTTTTAGAGGTTCCCTTATAATGATCGATTCCGCTGATGACCATTATCACACCTTCTGAACCGGCCTCCCTGAGCTTTCTTACAATATGTGTCCCCGACATGTTTCTCAAAACCATATCGACAAGATAAACGTCATAGGACTTCCGGGACGCAAGCAGGTCCTCACCTGCGCTGAAAAAATCAACGTTCCCGATGTTCGACAGGCTGAATATCCTTTCAAAAATATGCCTGTCCATGCGGCTGTCGTCACATACGGCTATATTCAGATCCCTGAGTCTTCCCAGTATTTCGTCCTCGTTTCTGTATGATTCCAGATTTCGCCTGATTTCCTGCGGATCGGAGAGCTTGGAAATATAATCGATTATTCCCAAATCGAACATGCGTTTACGGTCTTCTTCACTTTCATTTCCGGTAATGACGACTATCGGTGTATTTCTGAATTTCGATTCGTTTATCGTGCGGATAAGCTGGTCGGAACTCGCTCCTTCAAGCTCCATTGCGGTGATAATCAGGTTTACCTGTGAAGTGTTTAAAATCTGAAGGGCGCCCTCAATATTCCTGACATTTAAAACTGAAATGCCCAGGTCCAGACAGATATTTTTTATCAGTGTCTGGTAAGTCAGGCTTGTATCGACATAAAGAATCGTGTACATTTCTCATTCCAACTGCAACCTGCTTCAGCGTAGATGCGTTGTAAGTCAATGTCAAGAGGCATTTCGCCCGCGCGGGAATTCAACATCGAACAATACCGGCATTCGCAGGTCGTACCCTGGAATACCAACGGTATTATGGTGCTGTCGACAGGCACTACCTGCTTTTAAAACTCTGGACACGGAAAGGGGCCAGTATAGTAGAATGAAGTTTAATCAGTATGCCCGGGCTTATGGTAAAGACAAAGCCAAACAAGTAAGACCGTGTATATTGGCCCCGATTTCAACCGAGCACCAAATTAGCATAAATTGTGGTTGAAAT
>CAZEAH010000357.1:0-3960 GCA_964510075.1 uncultured Leptospirales bacterium
TCTCCCGAAGAATTCACCAGCAATAAGCCGCTTACGGGTGAGTATTTACTTGGCTATTACTGCCAGCGACAGAAGATGTGAGAGAAGAAAGAAAAGACAGTGTCCGAAGAAAACGACAATGTCAATACGGACGAATAACCACTCAATTTCATCAATACAAAGGAGAATAAATCATGAGTACACTCTCGGAGAAAATTGACTTTGCCGCGATCCTGGCCGTCAAGAACGCCAACCCCAACGGTGATCCGCTCAACGGCAACCGTCCGCGCGTCACTTACGAAGGTTTCGGCGAAATATCCGATGTCTCCATCAAGCGCAAGATCCGCAACCGACTGATGGATATGGGCAAACCGATTTTCGTACAATCTGATGACAATCGTGTGGACGATTACGGCAGTCTGCGTGAGCGGGCGGACGCCATGCTCAAAGGCATTGACCCCAACAAAGATAAAAAAAAGTATCAGGAAGCCGCTTGTAAGACTTGGCTGGATGTGCGCTCCTTTGGTCAGTTGTTTGCTTTTAAAAAAGGCAAAAAGAGCGAGGGCGCGGAGGATAGTGAGGGTGTGTCCATCTCTGTGCGCGGTCCCGTTTCCATCCACCCCGCATTTTCAGTGGCGACTGTCCTCGACCGCGCACCCAGCATCCAAATTACCAAAAGCGTTAGCAGCGAACCCGGAGAGAAGCGCGGCTCGGACACCATGGGAATGAAACACCGCGTTGACCACGGCGTGTATGTCTTTTACGGCAGTATGAACCCTCAACTTGCAAATAAAACCGGCTTTTCCGATGAGGACGCGCAGGCAATCAAAGAAGCCCTGCGAACCCTGTTCGTCAACGACGCGTCCTCCGCCCGTCCCGAAGGGAGCATGGAAGTCCACAGGGTCTACTGGTGGGAGCATAACAGCCCCAACGGACAGTACTCGTCGGCCAAAGTGCACCGCCTGCTCCGCGTAAAACCGAACAAAGATGAACCGAGGAACATCGAAGATTATGACATCACTCTGGGAGAGTTGCCCGGCCTGAAATGCGAAGTAATTGAAGGAGAATGAGCATGGCCTCCGGGCCGATTTTCCGGTGGAGTCCCTAAAAAAGGGAAGCATGGAATTGAAAAAACAGGCGCCATACTTTATCTTGGAAATGGTCCTGTCGATTCATGGCCGGCCCTCGGGAGTGATCCGGATCCGCATAACGAGAAATTAATATTAAAAAAAAGGTGATCGAGTGAAAACCGCCATACAGAGAATAATCGATGAAGCCATCCACCTCCCGCCGATCGAACGGGCAGAACTCCTCGAAAAAATTATCGAAAGCTTCGATGCCGCACCGGATGACGGAATACAGAAAGCCTGGGCCGAGGAGGCCGAGCGACGCCTCGCTCTCCAGGAAAGCGGGGATGACGCAACGTTCTCCGAGGAGGAGGCATTCGCCCGGATCGAAACGGAAGATAAAAAATGATGCTCCGGTTTCGGGCCGAGGCCGTCGAGGAGTTTGCCGAAGCGGTACGACATTACAATCAGGAACGCCCCGGACTGGGGTTCGAGTTTGCGGGAGAGGTGCGGAACGCATTGAACCGGATGAAAAAATATCCCGATTCATGGCCATTGATTTCGCCGAACATCCGCAAGTGCATCGTAAACCGGTTTCCATTTGCCGTTCTGTATAAAAGGGGGAGTGAACACCTCCTTGTTGTTGCCGTAATGCATATGAAGCGGAAACCGTGGTACTGGAGAAAACGGCTCGACTGATGTACTCCGAGGAAGACTACATCCAGCTTTCTTCCGTTCAGCACTACGTGTTCTGTCCGCGTCAGTGCGGGCTTATGTATGTTGAAGACCTCTGGGCCGAGAACGTCTTTACCGCCCGCGGAAAGGTACTGCATGAGCGCGTAGACCACGGCGACGACGAGACGCGCGGTGACCTGCGCGTGGTGCGGGGGCTTAATATCTACAGCCGCCGGCTTGGACTCTCCGGGAAGGCGGATGTGGTGGAGTTCCATGAAAAGGACGGAGAGAACATCCCTTTTCCCGTCGAGTACAAGTCGGGTAAGCCCAAGCGGGATATAAGCGACCTGGCGCAGGTGTGTGCCCAGGCGCTCTGTCTTGAAGAAATGACGCTCGCGCCTGTGCGCGAGGCGGCCATTTATTACGGAAAACCCCGCAGGCGGCTGCTTGTCGAACTTGACGACGATTTGCGAAAGCGAACCGAGAAAATCATCGCCGATGTGCATGCCATGATAAAGGCAAGGACAGTACCGCCGGGGCACAGGGAGAAAAAATGCGAAACCTGTTCCATCTACGGGTATTGCATGCCCGGTGCCGGGAACCGTAAGCTCGCACATTATATCGAGGAGCTGTTTACCGCGCATGAAGAGACATCTTAATACGCTGTACATCACATCACCCGACGCGTTTATTCGCAAAGAGGGGATGACCTTTGTGGTGGAAGTGGAAGACAAAAAAGCCCTTCAGGCTCCGGTGCATACGATCGAAAACATCGTTTGTTTCGGGTTTAAACCGGTAACGCCGGCACTTATGGCGTTTTGCGCGGAGAACAACATAGGGATAAGCTATCTTTCAATGCATGGACGTTTTCTGGCGCGCGTGTACGGCGAGCAACGGGGGAATGTGCTGCTTCGTAAAAAGCAGTACGCGATATCGGATTCCGAGGAGTCGTCGTGCTTGATTGCGCGAAATATCGTTGCGGCCAAAGTTGCAAATGCGCGGAACATGCTCATGCGGCATGTGCGTAACCACGGCGGCGACAGTCCGCCCATGCGTGTAACCGATGCGATTACGACACTGGGACGGCAGTTGAATCTTATAAAAGGCATATCCTCGCTCGATGCCCTGCGTGGGTTCGAGGGTGAAAGCGCATCGACCTACTGGGGCTGTTTTAACGAGCTCGTTACGGCGCAAAAAGAGGATTTCGTTTTCGAGCGGAGATCGAAGCGTCCGCCCCTTGACGAAGTAAACGCACTGCTGTCGTTCGTCTATATGCTTCTGGTAAACGATGTTCGTTCGGCGCTTGAGACAACGGGTTTGGACCCACAGGTTGGTTTTCTGCACCGGTTGCGCCCGGGGCGACCGAGCCTTGCGCTCGATATCATGGAAGAACTCCGCGCGTATATCGCCGACAGGGTGGTTTTAAATCTGATTAATCTGCGCCAGGTTTCAAAGGGTGATTTCGAGCGACGGGAGACCGGCGAAATACGGATAGGCGACGCCGCTCGCAGGGAGGTCATTGTGGCCTACCAGAAGAGAAAGGATGAAACGATAACGCATCCGTTTCTCGACGAAAAAACCACCATAGGGCTTCTGCCGCATATTCAGTCGATGCTTCTTGCCCGCCATATACGCGGAGATCTGGAACAATATCCGCCGTTCGTCGTTCGGTAAGGAGGGACCCCATGCTCGTTCTGGTAACCTACGATGTCTCAACCGTGGACGCCGCGGGAACGAAACGCCTCAGGCGTGTCGCGAAAACCTGTGTTAATTACGGCATACGAGTCCAGAAATCCGTATTCGAATGCAACGTACCTCCGTACAAGTGGGAATACTTTAAGGCCGAGTTGCTGAAAGAATACAAACCTTCCGAGGACAGCCTTCGCTTTTACTTTCTCGGCAGTAATTGGAAACGACGGGTGGAACACCACGGTGTAGCAGCGCCGGTTGAGCACGACGAACCATTAATCGTATGACCGCTAACCGGTAGT
The DNA here is from genome assembly GCA_964510075.1 of uncultured Leptospirales bacterium. Taxonomy (GTDB): domain Bacteria; phylum Spirochaetota; class UBA4802; order UBA4802; family UBA5368; genus MVZN01. Next base: position 3,713 of record CAZEAH010000357.1, read on the forward strand.
GCACACCGTTTTTCAGCGAGATTAGCGGTAACAGTTTTTTCAATAAAGGTGAATGTTTCGAATGTTGTTCTTTGAAAACTGGTATGCGTTTTTTGAAGGGTTTAGCGAAATTGAAGCTTTAACCCTGAAAGAATCAGGGTATAAAATATATACAGTCGCGCCCCACGCGGGCGCGTGGATTGAAACATGATGGTCTTTGCGAGCGTTATGAGAGGCCAGAGGTCGCGCCCCACGCGGGCGCGTGGATT
>CAZEAH010000358.1:0-3957 GCA_964510075.1 uncultured Leptospirales bacterium
GGGTACGGCGTTTTACGACGAGGTCCGGGGGGATGTCGCCGCGTTGATCATGCGGGCCGAGGTCATAGAGAAGGGACTCAAGGTCAACCCGTTGACGAGGAACTTCCGGGAGCTCCAGAAACAATACGAAGACCTGGCCGGGCTGCATAAGACGAACCCGCCGCCGGCGGCCTTCGCCAGCGCGGAAAAGGCCTTCGACCAGTCCTTCCGGGCCATACTCACGAACATCCTGTATTTGAAATGGAACCAGGAGCAGCCTGAATAAAGAACCCGGAGAGGAGGAATGTAATGGCGGCGATAGATATAGACGGATTGAAGAAAATCATTATCGGCAGCTTCGTAAAGGTGTTCGCGGAGAAATGGAAGGACGTAAGGATATTCGCGGAAAGCGAGTCGGCGAAATTCCTGTCGAATATCGCGGAAGTGGCGGCGATGAAAGCTTCGGGGGACATTTCCGAGGAGCAGGCGCGGGCGCTGTTGAGGCTTCACGAGCGATCCATGAAGATGGTGCTCTGCGCCGTCGAGGGAATAAGCCTGGTGCTCGTCGAGCGGGCGGTGAACGAGATGATTCACGCTATTCGTGATATGGTCAATAAGGCCATCGGCTGGGATATTTTCCAGTAACGCGTCGTCGGCAACCGATTCAGGTCGGGGATCGTATCAACGGGTGATATCGCGATACCGCGCGAAGGAGAAGCTCATGCAGGCGCCGAAGCCGGTCGTTACATTCGTCTGGGTGCTTGTGCTCTCGGTGGGCATGTACATCGTGTTCACCCGGTACGGAGGCGGGATGGCGCCCGACGCCACCGAGACCGCCGGGATCGTGCTTTTCAACAGTGTGCTCGTGTATATGGTCCGCTGGATCGCCGGGAAAATCCGAAAGCGCCGGGAGAACGGAAATGAGAAACAGAATCGATAAAAGGATCGGTCTCCACGCGCCCATCCTGGCGATACTGACGGGCATGATCCTTGCGTGCGTCGTCTCGTGCAGGGGCGGAGCCGTAATGATGGGGCACCGGTTTCCCGGCTACCGGGAGACCTGCAGGGCGATGCTCGAAAACGACCGCGGGGAGGCTCCGGGATACGGGCTGTACAGCTATATCCTGTTCGCGTCGCGACCGGACGAGGCGAGCAGGCCGCTGTATGTAAAGCTCGTTCAGTCCTACCTCGAGCTGAGCGAGCGGGACGAGGTGCTCAGGTATTTTCCCGCGGAGGCGGTCAACGTCACCTATCTGCCGATAAGGATCGGCAGGGAAGGTACTGACGAAGGGAACCTGCGCAATGCCGAATGGCTGGTCGACAACTACAACTATGCCCGCGCCCGGCGGCTGCTCCGCTCGATCGCGGGAGAACATTCAGGGGGACCGTATATCGTGTCGTCGCTGGTTCCGCTGAGTGGGGTCACGGTTCCGCTGCGACGGGAATATCTCATACAGGATATGACCGGCGTGGCGCCGCGGCTTGTCGGGCCGTGGATGAAGCTGTTCCTTGGGCAGGCGGAAAAGGCGAGGTTCTGGGATAGGAGCAGAATGGGTGAGTTCGTCCTGAATCTCAGGAACGGCATGATCCAACTCGGCGGCGCGGTCGATTCAGTGTACGGCGCCATGGAGAAGTGGGAAAAACTGATCAAATGGATATGAGCGCGTCTGAGGCCGGGAACCGGAGGGAACGATGACAATTGAAAAGGACGTCATCCTGAAGAACGGCGCCATAGCCGATATCGTGGCCAGGTGCGAGGTTCTATCACGTGATCCCGCCTTCATCGTGTCCGATATCATCGAGCGGACCGAAGACGGGGTGAGGCAGTATGTCGATCTGGTGATGGAGGGCGGGGGCGTGCTCGGGGTCGCCCTCCTGGGATACGTCTACGCGCTCGAGAAGGCGGGTCTGCGCTTTCTGAGCATAGGCGGCACCTCGGCGGGTTCCATCGCCGCCATGCTCCTGATGGCCATCGGGAAGAGGGACGAGCCCAGGGGGTCCACGCTCATCGAGCTGCTCTTCAATATGGACCTCCGGAAATTCGTCGACGGCGACGACGACGCACGGGAGTTCAGCCTCATGCTGGGGGACTCCGCCCAGCGCGGTAAAAAAGTAAAGCTGGCCTGGAAGGGGATGCAGGTTGTCGACAACCTCGTGAAGGACATCGGCCTCAATCCCGGAGACGCTTTCCTCAAATGGCTCTCGGGACACCTGAAAGATCACGGCGTCGGAAGCCTGAACGATCTGAACAATAAAACAGCCTATCTCCCGCCGGTGGAAAATAGGAACACTGGTAAAAGAATCGAGAAACTGGCTCTCGATCTCGGCATCGTCGCGGCCGACATAAGCACCGAGACGAAAGCGGTTTTCCCCGCGTTCGCCCCCCTGTACTGGAACGACCCCGCTTCGGTCAATCCCGCCTATTTCGTGCGGGCGTCCATGTCCATTCCCGGATTTTTCCATCCGCTCAGAATATCCGGGATCGGCCGCATCCCCGACCGTGTCAGGCGATGGAACGATATCGCCTCCTACAGCGGCTTTATCCCGGCAACGGCGGTCTTCGTTGACGGTGGTATCATGTCGAATTTCCCGATCGACCTGTTCCACGAGCCCGGGGTGCCGCTCGCCCCGACGCTGGGCGTCAAGCTCGGGCCGCGATCGAGGACGTACAATGAGATTGACGGTGTTTTCGCCTATGCCGGGGCGCTTTTTAACGCGATGCGCCATTACGCGGATTACGATTTCATTATCAGGCATCCCGAATACAGGGAGCTTATCGCGTTTATCGACACCAGGGGGCACGACTGGCTCAACTTCTCGATGAGCGAAAAGGAGAAGGTCGAATTATTCAGCAAAGGGGTGGCGGAGGCATGGGCCTTCCTCAACCGTTTCAAGTGGGATGAATATAAGGCCATGCGCTCCCGGCAATCCTGAGGTACGGCCGCGGCGACGGCCTGTCGGGCGGGAAACGGCCGGTACGACGGGTGGGTGTCCCGCTTTCCATGTATGTATCGCGTATCCCGCGTTAAAAGCTTGACGTTCCCCGGCGTCCCCGTACGATCGAATCGGCGGCGAACACTGCGCCGTAATTCGAATCTCGACCTGACCCATGCCATCCGATCCAAACGATAAACAACACCTGCGCTACTTCGACGGCGGCGGCGCCGCCCTCGGGGTGGTGAAAAGCGTCCTCGAAGGCGCGCGCGTCGTCCGCATCGCCACAGCCTACTTCGAGCCCTCCGGCTACCAGGTTCTGCGCGAGGCCCTGCGCGGCAAGGAGGTGCGCCTGCTCCTCGGGCGCCCCGACACCGGCGCGGACAAAATCCGCGAGGTCATCGACGAGTTCTTCTCCGCGCTCGCCGGCGGCCCGGTGGAGGAGCGCACCCGCGCCATGGAGGAGCTGTGCGCGGCGCTTGAGCGCGGCCTTTTTCAGGTGTCGGTATCCGCCGGCGACGGAGAGCGGCCCACGACCATCGGTCCACGCTATCTCCACCATCACGCCAAGCTGTATATCGCCGATCGACTGTGCGCCGTTGTGGGTTCGTCCAATTTCACCTTCAACGGTCTGGTAGTGAGCCGCGAAGCGGGCATTACGGTAACCGATCCGGACGATGTCCGCTTTTTCGTGGAGCGCTTCGACTCGTATTATAAAAAGGCCGTGCCGGTGGCCGACGAGCTCCTCGAGCGCCTCAGGCTCTGGCTGTTGGTGTACCGCCCCTTCGACATCTATATGCGCTCGCTCATCGAGCTGTACGGTCTGCCGTCGGACGCCGCGCGGGGCCGGCTTCCGGAGCTCGCCGGGTACCAGCGTCCGGTGGTGTCGCGCATTATCCGCAACTTCGAGGAATACGGCGGCTGCATGCTGGTGGCGTCGACGGGCCTTGGGAAGACCATCATGGCGGCCCACGCGGTGGCCTATCTCCGGATGAAGGGCTATATCGACTCCGCCATCGTCCTCTGCCCCGCGGGGCTCAAGTC
>CAZEAH010000359.1:0-3957 GCA_964510075.1 uncultured Leptospirales bacterium
GATATGGATGGACGGGAAACTGATTTTTACAAGCGACACGCGCCATCGCTTTGTCCACGATCAGTACCGGGTCACCGTCCGCTGCGGGCAGGGAAGGCATCGCCTTCTTGTTCAGCTGGGCGATTCTTTGCATGACGGTGTCCGGTTTTCACTGCGTCATACCGAAGCCGGCCCCGGAGAGGGTGCCGAGTCCGTGCAATGGTTTCGGGCGCTCGGCGTGATGCGGTCCCGGGCGTCCGCGGGCGATACGGATGACGCGTTTCGCGCCGGGTTTTTGGCGTATGCCGCGGGATTGAACACGGAGGATACAGGCGAAGCGGCGGCGCTTTTCCAGAAGGCGCTGGGAAGCGCGGATTACGGGCGTATGGCGCGGTACTATCTCGCTCTCTGCAGGGACGACGAGGAGAAACGCTCTATTCTCTTACAAAATGCCGCGGCGGGCGACGCCGCCGCGCTGTTACCGACAGTCAAAATCGTAGAGTCGCGCATACAGAATGGGTTTCTTCACGAGGCCCCGCCGCTTATCGAAACCATCAGGAGCATGAACCCTTCCAGCCCCGCGGCCCTGGAGCTTGAGGCCTCATACTTTATCGGGAGGGGCTGGTACGATGAGGCCCTCAAACGTGCCTCATCGCTCGAGGATTCGGGCTTCCCCTCCGCGGGGGCCTCGGTACGGGCGCGTGTCATGGTTCTGCGCGAACAACATCGAGGCGCGGCGTCGGAATACGCCCGACTGTGGAAAATGGACCGCTTCAACCGGGAGACCGCTCACGCGCTCGCCGAAGCTCTGGAGCGCGCGGGCGAGCCCTCCGCGGCGCAGGTCGTCCTTGAGGAGGCGGTGCATATTTTCGACTGCGATGTCTCGCTGCGCCGCCGGCTGGCGGGTGTGGTGCGGACCGTCCATGGACGTAACGCGGCGCTCCCCTATCTGACCGCGGCGCTCGTCATTGCGCCGGACGACAGCGGCGTTCTGTTCGACCTGGGTTCGCTGTACCATCTTCAGGGCACTACCCGCGCGGGTCTGCGGTATATGAAAGAGGCCCTTTTGCGGGACCCGAACAACTTCAGAATGAAGGAATACATCGATGCGATCGAGCGCGTTCCCGATGCGCTGGCCCGTTACCGTGCCGCGGTGACGGATGCGCTGATTGCGAGCGCGGATGCGTATCGGGACGAGGCCGCCGTTATGATTCTCGACGAGTGCGTCATGAAGATAATGGCCGACGGTTCTTACGAAAAAACCGTAAGGAAGGTATTCCGGATAAACGACGAAAGCGCGATCCGCGATTTTTCCACACAGTATATTATCTTCAATCCATCCACGGACCGCGTTGATGATGTCCGTTGTGTCGTCAACCGCGGCGGCGAAACTGTGGAAACCTCGGAGACCTATACGCGCTCGCTTTCCGACCCCGAAAGCCGCATGTACTATGACGTGCAGGCGCGGGTGCTCGCGGTTCCCGCGCTTGGGCGCGGCAGCCTGGTCGATCTGAGTTATCGATTGCGCTCCGGCGAGGCGCGCCTGTACCGCGGCTATATCGGCGAGAGAATAATGGCGGGAGGGCGTTACCGAACGCTTGTTTCGAACATAGTTGTAAGCCGTCCCGAGGGCATGCCCCTGCACGTTCGCTTGAGCGGGCTGGATGAGAACCGGATTTCCGTTATGAGAGACGGCGACCGGAGGGTTTACCGTCTCGTACTCGAAAACCGGTCCCCGGTAAAAGACGAGGTCGCCATGCCTCATCACAGTGAGATCATTCCCTCGCTCATCGTGAGCTCGCACGGCAGCTGGGACGAGGCGGCGCGATGGTACGCTTCGCTGATGCGCGGCAGGACCGCAGTGAGCGCGGAAATGCGGCGCGATCTTGCCGGCGTGATCGCCAAGGCGGACTCAGATATCGAGAAGGTACGTAAGGTATTTAATCATATCAATGCTTCAATCCGCTATGTCGGTTTCGAGCTCGGACTGGGGGGGCTGCAGCCGCGCAGCGCCGACCTTACATACGCCACGCGCATGGGAGACTGCAAGGACCTTAGCCTGGTGCTTGTGTCAATGCTTCGCGCGTCGGGAATAGACGCGCGTATGGCCCTTGTCCGGACCAGGGAGCGCGGAGCGCTCGACCGCTCCATTCCCTCCATTGGCCAGTTCAACCACGCGATCTGTTTCGTTAACCTGGAGGGAGGGGTGTTCCTCGACGCGACGGCCAAGATGGCCGGTTTCCGGGAGCTGCCTTCGGAGGACCGGAACATCCAGGCGCTGGTTATCGACGAGAGAGGCCACTCATTCATAAATACCGCCGGGCGGTTTTATCATGTGAATCTGGACTCCGTTGTCACTGAGGTGAGCATTGAAACTCAGGGAGGAGCGGAATTAAGCAGGACGCTGACCAAGGGAGGCGCTTTTGCCCGTTCGGCGCGTGCCGAGCTCCTTGATGAATCGGATAAACTCCGCGGTATCGGCGCCTACTGGAGTTCACAATACAGCGGCTCGTCGGTCAGCACGCTGGTCGCGCACCAGACCGGTACGGAACGGCCGGTGGAATATTCCTACCGCGTCAGGATACCATCTTTCCTTTCGACAACGGGGGAGTATGCGGCGTTTTCTGCCTTTATCGTGTCCTCAAATTATTATCGTGAATACGGATTGATGAAATCGCGTTTTTACCCGGTCCGGATTTCCGCGGGATGGACCAGCGATACCGTCGTACGTTTCACCATCCCGAGGGGATGGGACATTGCGGTTCTTCCTGACGCAGAAGCGCGGGCGCACCCGGAGTTTTCGGCCCGGTTCGAGTACATACGAAAGGGCGAGTCACTAATAGAGGCGAGGTCTTCGGTGGTGTTTGCCGATTCATCGATCGGCCCTGAAAAGTACGGCGTATTCAGGGATTTCCTCATTTTCATATACCGGAAGGAAAACGAGAGGATCATCATCCGAAAGCGCGAAAAGCAGGGAGGCGGAGATGCGCGCTAAAATTCTCACCTTCGCTGCAGTGCTTTTTCTGGTCTGGCGGGTCCCGACGCCGGCAGCCGATAACGGTCCGTCCGCGTACGAGGCACGCGTTCTCTCGGCCTTTGCCGCAGGCGATTATTACGCTCTGTACGACGCCATCGAGGCCATGCTGGTCAGATATCCTGGTTCGCCGGAGGCGGCGCTGTACCTTTCCGACCTTGTAACGCTGGCCGATGTGTATGGCCACGCCAGGGTTTTTGGCTCGCTTACCCGTATCGCAGGACGCCTTGAGGAGGAAAAGCCGGAACACGCGGGCCTGTACGGGCTTTCGATACTTCTGCAGAAGGAGAGGCTTGCGCGCCGCTATGTGCCGGAAAAATCGGCGGAAATCGTGAAGCGCCTCCGTCCCGTCGCCTCCTGGATGGTCTGCGGCCCCTTTCGTCGCTACGGTGCCGTGGATATCGATCAGGCTTTTCTTCCGGAAATCGCCGCGCCGGGTACTGGAGGGGAGGTGCGCTGGAAAAAAATTACAGCCGACGAAAAAACGGGGGAAATTGATTTTTCGCGCATACTCCCGCCCGGAAGGGGAGCAGCCTACGCCGCTACCGTTATCGCGCCGGGACGCCCAGTGCGACTCAGGGTGTATTCGTCGTCTCCCTTTCATCTTTTTATAAACGGCCGTAGGGCGCTCTCCAATAGTGACAGGGCAACCCGGCGTTCGCTTCGCGTGCTTGATCTCTCGGCGAAAGGCGCGGTGGCGTTGATGGTGAAGGTATACCGGGAGGAACACTGGAAGTTCCGGATGATCGTTACGGATCTGAACGATTTCCCGATCGAGGTCGAATCCAGACCGGGGACCGCACCGAGCGGTACATGCGAGTTTTCTGAGGTGATGGATTACCCCTATGCCGAACTGGTCCGACGATTGCACGGAAAAGAACAGGGCGCTCTATTCCACCTTGGTGCCTATTTCAGCGAGCGGGACAGCCGCGAGGCGGAGAAAT
>CAZEAH010000360.1:0-3936 GCA_964510075.1 uncultured Leptospirales bacterium
CCTTCGCGTCGCTGGCGGCGTCGGCGAGCGTGATGTGAAGGCCCGTCGCGAGCACCGCAGCGGCGGCCAGTACGAGCGCCGTGCGGGCAAACCGTGTGTTCTTCATGCTAACCTTCCTTTTATGTTCAATGGTTGGCCGATGATCGATTTCCACAGGCGTCGATATCGATGGAGACGATACCGGCGATTCCGTGTACCAGCGGCCCCGGTAGTTACGATTTAGCCCCCAGCGGGTATTTCGCGCCGATGCGCATCACCAGGCCCGACATGTCGAGTTCGAGGTCGCCGCTTTTCAGCTTCGCGCTGCGGTATCCCGCCTCGGCGAAGAACTCGACCTTCGAGTTCTTGAACTGGTATCCCGCCCCGGCGAGAAGCTGCCAGGTGAGGCCGGTGAAGAATTTGTATTTTCGTTCTTTGTCGTAATCCTTATTGGTTACGGAGTCCGTGAAATCGGGTTGTGAATAGGTCAGCAACATGAATGAATAACCGAATCCAATGGTTGCGTATGGTGTGACAAAAATGTAATCTTTCAATACCGGAAGCCGTATCTGTGCATCGGCAATTACAGGAAGCATATAAACATTCGAGTCCGCTTTCACATCGACATCGACAGGCCCGACCGTTTCTGTCCCTATCTTTCTCTCCCAGCGTATCCAGTACAATCCCGAATCCAGACCCACGGCGAAATACGGGTCCAGCACCCAGTTGTACTGGAAGTTGAGGTCCAGGCCGAACTTGGCCGGGTCGCTCGAATAGCCGGTGCCGAGCTTTCCCTGTATGTCGCGCTCCACGGCGAAAAGCGGCATTGCGGTGAACGCCAATGCCAGCAGCGTACAAAGAACAAGCAGTCGTTTCATGTCGTATACCCTCATCATGTATCTGAACGGTAAGCGTTTTGCCGTTTGAGATCGCCGCGTCGCCGCGCTCCTCACGATGACAGAGAGAGTTTGCCATATACCATCGCGGCGCCGCTGTGTTCCTCGATTTATTCTGTCATTGCGAGCCTCGGCCGTATCGGGGCGTGGCAATCTCTTTATACTATTAAGCCGTGCATGCATTCGTATCGATTGCGCAATAATCCATTTGCCCGACCCGATTCCCCGCGAGCATCACTCGATATTCTCGATTATATTGTCGCCGACGGCGTCGCGGTGATAGCGGATCGTCACGGTGCGGCCGCGGAAGGCCGCGACCTTGTTATAGTACGCCTGCATGTCCGCGGAGATCTTCGCCCTGTCGCGCCCCTCGCGGTAGAAGTTCCGCACGAACACCATCTCGGTTTTGTCGTTTTTCTCGGCGAATACCATCACCTGCGCCAGGTCGTTGGTCGCGACGTTGACGACGCGCGCTTTAAGCGCTCCCTCCTTCGACGGGCCGGTGTCGCAGCCCTTCATGCAGCGCAGTCCTCCGCCCAGCGCACCGAGCGCGAGAAGGAGGCATACAGTAGGAACGTAGATTTTATTGTTTACTCTCATGGCGTGTCGGGTACCTGTGGTTATCCGAATGTGGTGAGCCCCGCGCCTTTCGCGCTGAAAGACGCGACAACTATCAGTATATAGAATATTTCCCTAAAGTAAAGTACATTTTGACCGGTGAGGGCATGAAAAAGAAAAAGCGCGTTATCGAGGCGCTCGCGCAGAAATACCGCGACGGCACGACACCCCCCTGCAGGCATTTTGGCGAGTGCGGCGGATGCCTCTTCCAGGACATCTCGTACGAAAATCAGCTGGCGCTCAAGGCGGAGTACCTTCGCGGAGAGCTCGGCGGTGTGTGCGATGTCGGTCCCGTGCGCCCCTCGCGCCCCTTCGGGTACCGGGGCAGGATGGACATGGTGACCGCCTTCGGGAAGGCGGGCCTCAGGAAACGCGGCAGTTACCGGCGCGTGGTCGATATCGAGTCATGCGACATCATGCAGGAGCGATCGAACGAAGTGTTTAGGTCGCTGCGGCCCCTCCTTTCCGGAATCGAAGACTACGATTATCTGGCGCACCGGGGATACCTGCGCTACGTGGTGCTCCGCCAGGGGATGTACACCGGACAGCTCATGCTGAACTTCGTCGTCGCGTCGCGCGAAAACCGCCTTGCCGGCGTCATCGACGCGCTCCCGGAGGGGATCGATTCGGTCTCGCTTCTTTTAAGCGACGGGCGCGCGGACGTAAGTTTCGGCGAGGTCTTCGAGACCGTGCGCGGAGGGAGCATCGAGGAGCGCCTGGGCGACTTTCGCTTCTCCATCGCCCCCAATTCGTTTTTTCAGTCCAACTCCTCGATCGCGCTTTCGATGTACGAGGGCATCCGCTCCATGGTGAAGGGCCGCACGCTCGACCTGTACTCGGGCGTGGGAAGCATCTCGCTCTTCGTTGCGGGCGCGGCCGAGTCGGTGACCGGCGTGGAGGTGAACCCGGAGGGTGTCGCCATGGCCGAACGAAACCGCGAACTGAACGAAACCGGAAATGTGCGCTTCGTCCACGCCGACGTGCTCGAGTACCTGCGCGAATGCGACGAACGTTTCGACACCGTGATACTCGACCCGCCGCGAAGCGGCATGCACCCGGCCGCGGCCGCGCTGCTTTCGAAGCTCGCGCCGGAGCGCATCGTCTACATGTCGTGCAACCCGTCCACCTTCCGCGACGACCTCGCGGCGCTCGCGGACTACCGGGTGGAAAGCTTCGAGGCCTTCGACATGTTCCCGCAGACGCCGCACATCGAGACGCTCGCGCTTCTCCTGCGACGCTGAGGCGGGGCGCTCACTCCCGCTCGAAGACGATCTCGTAGCGCGTCCCACCGTTCGATTCGACCGCCAGTCGCGCGCCCAGCTGTCCCTCGGCGAGCCTTTCAATAAGGAGCATGCCCAGCGATCCGGCCGCGCCCTTCCCCGTGTCGGGTGGGAGGCCTGTCCCGTTGTCTTCGATTGAGAGGCGCACCGTGTTTTCATTTTCGGATTTCAGCACGATCCGGAGAGCGGGAGTGCCTTTCCAGCCGGGCGGGAAGGCGTGCTTGAGCGCGTTGGAGACGATCTCCGTTACCACAAGCCCGCAGGGTATCGCGCGGTCGATGGTGAGCTCGACAGGGTCGATATCGAATCGGACGTCGAGCCGGCGATCGGGGGCCGAGTATGTGCGCACGAGGTCGTTCACCAGGGCGCGGAGATAGGCGGCGTAATCGATGTGAATGAAGTCCGTGGACCTGTAGAGCTTCTCGTGAATGAGGGCCATGGCCATCACCCGGCTCTGCACGTCGCGGAACACCCCGGCGGACGCTCCGCCGCCCTGTCCGGCCTGGAGGTTCAACAGGCTGTGGATTATCTGAAGATTGTTCTTTACGCGGTGATGGATCTCCTTGAGCAGCACCTCCTTCTCTGCGAGCGATTGTCGTATCCGTTCGTCGGCGCGCACCTTCTCCGTGACGTCCACTCCCACGCTCCAGGCGGACCACCCCATTATCGGGAACTCCTTCGCAATGCTCGACCACTCGATGATCCGCTCGCTTCCGTCCTTGCAGCGCAGCGCGAGGCGCCAGTTGCGGAACCGCCCTTCGCTTCGCCTGAACTCCTCCATGATCTCCTCGAGCCGCCCGGGCTCGTGGTACAGAAGCCGCATCGCGTCCGGGTTCCCTACCATCTCGCCGGCGGAGTACCCTGTAACGCGCTCGCATTCCGCGTTCCATACGGCGAGAACCTCCTCCGTGTCGAAGGCGTCCATCATCACCGGCATGTTCTGCACGATGCCGCGCAGACGCTCCTCGCTGGTCCTCAGTTCTGCCTCAACCCTGCGCCGCTCCTCGAGCTCGCGCTCGAGGTCCACGGTTTTCTGGCGCACCTGGCTTTTCAGGCTCCAGGACCAGGTCAGGATGAGGAGCACCGCGAAGAGGGCTATTCCCCCAGCGTATGCCGCATAGCGCGCGAAATCGCCTGTTGAGATTTCGGCCCCTCCGCCGAAC
>CAZEAH010000361.1:0-3931 GCA_964510075.1 uncultured Leptospirales bacterium
ATTTTCACCTTGAGGGCGATAATTTCGTGGGTGATCTTGTTGTCTTCGGGCATGTCCGCGCTTTCCGAATGTATATTTACGGTCGTCTTGAAAGCGCTTATAGTACGCGGCCGAACGAAGGCCGTCAACCATTTTGTGGAAAGCGCGCCGCCGGGAGCGCGAAAAGGCCCCCGGACGGCGTCATGCCGGAGGGTATCGATTACGCGCCGTATTTTTTCTTTACGACCCTGAAGGCCTCGTCCACCACGTTCCAGGTTTTCTTGATGTCCGCGTCCGTATGGGCGGTCGAGATGAACCAGTTGTGATGCGACGTGAAGAAGACTCCGCGCTTGGTGCATTCGGCGCACCAGTCCTGGTGCAGCATGAGGCTCTCGTCGTCGGTGATATACACCGAGGGCATTGAGGGAACGCCGCTCACCCTCAGGGTGTATCCGTACGACCGCGCTATTTCGATCATTCCGTCCAGGAGCTTTTTACCGCGCGCGATCATGAGCTCCGGCGCTTTAAGACGCCTGAGCTCCTTCAACGTGGCAAGAGCTGCGGCCATCGGAACCGCGGAAAACCAGTAACTGCCGGTATAGAAGACCCTGGCGGCCGCGGTTTTGAGCGCTTCGGTGCCGACCAGGGCGGAGATTGGATATCCGTTGGCGATCGCCTTGCAATAACAGGCGAGGTCCGGCTTGAAACCGAAGTATTCGTTCGAACCGCGCATATCGAGCCTGAAGCCGCAGCGCACGTCGTCGATGATCAAGACGATACCGTTCTTTTTGCAGAGCGCTTCCACTTTGCTCCAGTAACCGGGCGCGGGCAGTTCGCTGTCGGCGAATGTGGGATGGTGATAGGGCGTCGCCATGAATGCGGCGATCTCTCCCGGATGCGCGTTAACCAGCCGCTCCAGTCCCTCGAAATCGTTCCATTCGACACGCTGGATTGTCGCCTGGTCCTCTTCGATAATGCCGGGGTGACCGGGGGCCTGCGCCCACGGGGCGACGCCGTGGTATCCGCCGCGGACCAGGATTACCTTCTTCCTGCCCGTCGCGGCGCGCGCGGTCATAAGCGCGTATGAGGTCACATCCCCCCCGTTCTTCGCGAAAAAGGCCCAGTCGGCGATGCTCAGGGTATCGACCAGACATTCGGCCAGCTCCACCATTACCGGCGCCGGAGATGTTATGCAATTGCCGCTTTTCAGCTGTTTCATCGCCGCGGCATCGACCTTCGGATTGTTGTAGCCGAGTACCATGGGCCCGTAGGCGCACATGTAGTCGATGAACTCGTTTCCGTCCACGTCCCAGAACCGCGAGCCCCTGGCCCGCGAGGCGTAAAAAGGATAATCGGTCGCCGGTACGAGCGGCGCCGGGCTGAGGTGCCCGTATATACCGCAGGGAATCACCTTCGCCGCGCGTTTGAAAAGCGCCACCGATTTTTTATAGGTATACGTCTTCATCTGGTATCCTCCCTTCAGCCAAGGTACAGTGGAATTCGATCGAGAAGCAGGCTCATCGAATCGATCATCCCTATCTGGCCGCGCGGCATGAGATCGCCGGTCGCGATGGCGGTGAATGCGTCGAGCTTCTGGTTGAGGATGTCGTTCGCCACCTTGAGGTTGCGGAACAGCATTGCCGACATGGGTTTCGCCGTATCGCCCTTCGCCGCTTCTACGGTGCCATCCTGGAATTTCACCATGGCTGCCGGGCCATCGGGATTGACTTTCATGAGGGTCACGCCGTTTTTAATATGCGACGAGATCATCCGGGCGACCGGATCGACAATACCCAGTTCGCGGATCGCGAAGGCGGCGGTCGTGATGGTGAAGCGCGTATTGACCGCGAGGTATTGTTTATCGGCCAGAAGCTCCGGCGTGGGCTTAAGATAATGCTCCAGCCAGGCGGTCAGTTTCGGAAAATCCTTCATGAGAAAACCGAGCTTCGTGAATCCCTTGAGCAACACCGGCTGCGCCTTTCCGTCGAACATCCGCACCAGGTGCCGGGGCGAAAGGAAGTACAGGATGATTGAAGGTCTGCGCCACCTGCCTTTACCCACCGTACACTTTCCGTCCTCGAACCGGATGAACGCGCTCGGACCGTTGCGGACGATGAACTGGATGGAGATGTTCCAGCTCCTCGACAATGCCGCCATCTCCTCGTCGTACACCACAAGGTCCTCGAGGTTCACCAGCACAGCGTTGAGATTGAGATGAGCCTTGACCAGATCGGTATCCATAACCGGCTCCTTTTCACAGGGAGGTCGCTCCCACAATGAGTGAGTGCTTACTCATTATGAAGCTGACGGATATAATGTCAATTAAAATATTGAGACGCGGGTATATTTTACGAACGGTCGACCGTACGCCCCGGTAACGGCCGCCGGTACGGGAGAGGACTCTTCAACGGACAAGGTCCCTGATGGTCTGATAGAGGACGGGAATGCTGAGCGGTTTCGAGACATATCCGTCGAAGCCCTCGGCGATGAAGCGCTCGCGGTCACCCTTCATGGCGTGCGCCGTCAGCGCGATAAACGAGGTCTTACCGCCAGTTAAGCGCCTCATCGCCTTCATCGCCTCCACCCCGTTCATGCCGGGAAGCTGAATATCCATGATCACGAGGTCGGGTATTCGCTCCGCGGCGATTTCCAGCGCTTTTTCGCCGGTCGGCGCGCTCAGCAGGTTGAAATCGAAATGCTTGAGGGCGGTGGAGAGAAGCTTCAGGTTGATCTCGTTGTCGTCCACAATGAGGACGGTTTTACGAAGCCCCTGTGCCGATACTTCCTGAAGTTCAACCTCTGGGGAAGCGGGACCCGGTGATTCCGCCGCTTCGATGCGTCCGGGAATGGTAAAGGTAAAACGGCTTCCCTCGCCGGGTACGCTTTTTACCGTAATGTGACCGTCATGAAGCTGTACAAGCCGCCTGGTGATTGCCAGGCCGAGGCCGGTCCCCTGCTCCTTGTAGCCGCGGGACGAGACCACCTGCTCGAATGGGTCAAAAATTCGCTCGAGATCCGCGGGCGCGATTCCCCTGCCCTCGTCCCACACGGTAATCTCGATTCGTTCGCCCGCGGGAGCGGCATCGACGCCAATGAGCTTTCCCTGCTCAGTGAACTTGATGGCATTAGAAAGAAGATTGAAAAGCACCTGTTTTATGCGAATTTCGTCGGCGACAACCCATCCGATATCGGGAGAGACGCTCTGGACTATCATCAGCCCTTTCTTCTCCGAAATTGAGCGTACGGTGGAAATCGATCGTGCGATCATAGCCGCGACATCGAAGACCTTTTTCTCGATTGCGATCTTTCCCGATTCGATTTTTGCCAGATCCAGAATATCGTTCACCATCTCGAGCAGGTGCTTTCCGCTCTGCTGTATGTAGCCGATATATTCAAGAAGCTTTTCCCTGCGATCTTCTTCCCGGTTTCGCTCCAGCAGCTGGCTGAATCCCAGTATGGCGTTCAACGGCGTCCGCAGTTCATGGCTCATGTTGGCGAGGAACTCGCTCTTCGCCCTGTTGGCCTTCTCCGCCTCGTATTTCGCCCGCTGGAGCATCTCCTGGCTCCGCTTCCGTTCGGTGATATCCCGAACGACACCGATGACGAGCCATCCTTCATCTGAATTAAACGCTCCCAGGAAAACCTCGACCGGTACGAGCGTTCCGTCTTTGCGGATGTGCTGACTTTCAAACACCCTTTTCTCGGGAAAGCGGGCTATCACGTCGTTGAATGAGTTTTGAATCTCTCCGTATGAATAATTCGGATCGAGGTCGTGCGGCCCCATCGCGAGCAACTCTTCGCGCGTATAGCCGAGCATATCGGTCGCGGTGGCGTTTACGTCAATGAAACGCATCTGCTCCGCGTCGATTATGTATATCGAGTCGGCTGAGCTGTCGATGGCCGCACGGAATCTCTGCAAAACCAGCTCCATGTTCTTGCGCTCGGTGATGTC
>CAZEAH010000362.1:0-796 GCA_964510075.1 uncultured Leptospirales bacterium
GCTCGTCGAAGGGCTCGCACGTGCCGAACGCGAGAGCTCGGTAATCATTCAGGGCTTCAACGACAGGGTCCGCGAGCGCTCCCGCGAAATGGGAGAAGAGATCGCTGCCCAGATCACCAGACTCAGGGAATCATTCAGGGAAAACGAGGCCGCATTGCTTGGCTCCGCGCAGGAGAAGGTGGAGCTGCTAACACGGACGTTTTCGGATTCGCTCGCCCGCATGGAGCAGGGGATCACCACGACGGGTGAAGCCATCCTCGAAAACATCAAATCACGCATCGATTCCGTAAGCCATACGGCCGACCTGCTCGAAAGCCGCATCGATTCCGCCGAGCGGAGGGTATTCACCGACATCAACGCCAAGATAGGCAATATCGAGAAGGGGATAGAAAACTTCGAGCTGTCGCTCCAGGAAACCCGCAGCCAGTCCCTTGCCGAAACACGCTCGGAAATCGCGGAGATCAATTCCAAGGTCAACTCCCTAAAAGCCACGCTTTCCGACCTCGAAAACAGCGTGTTCGCGGACATTAAAGACAAATCCGCCGATATAAAGCGCGAAATCGCGGAGTCCGTCGCTGAATTCCACCGCAGCCGCGACTCCCTGTCGGAGAAGGTCGAGACCGACATCGACAAAGTCTACGGAAAGCTCCGCACCGTCGAAAATACAATCGACGACTCCAAGTCGAAACTCATAGCCTCCTTCGCGGACGAGGTCCAGAAGATTCGTACCGAAATCGACAACCTGAGCATACACTCCATCGCCAAAAAAGACGAAATCGTAAAGGCCGCGCGCAAA
>CAZEAH010000362.1:806-3926 GCA_964510075.1 uncultured Leptospirales bacterium
CGAGGACTTCGACGAGAAATACGCCGAAATGGAAAACCGCCTTTCCGAAACCGCCGAGGAAAAGATGTCCACGCTTATCTCCGAATACCGCGGAGTCGAACAGCGCTTCAGCTCGCTGTCCGAAAAACTTTCGGACATGGAGGAGCGGTTCAACGATTCCCTCGATTCACAGATGCAGCGCGTAAAGACGGACTTCGCCCAGATGGAGCAGCGCCTCCTCGACATGCGCAAGGAGATAACCCAGTACGAGGAAAGCAGGCAGATTTTCACCAAAAGCGACGAGATGATGCGCAAGGTGGAGGACGCAGTGCAGAGCTTCGGCGCCATGCTGAAAGACGCGAGGGAAGAGGCGCGCAACATACAGAAGTTCATGGACGACATCGAAAAGATTAAAGACCTGCGTAAGACCGTCGACAAAGAGCTCAAGGCCTTTGAGGGACGTAAAACCAGGCTCGCCAGTTACGAGAACGAGCTTGCCGGAATCATCGGGCTGACCGACATGGTCACCCAGAAGATGGACTCCCTCGAGGATAAGATCTCCAAAATCGACACGGTAAACGCGCGTATCGAGGCTCTCGGGCAGAGCTACGCGGGGCTTGAGGCGAGGATCGCCGAACTGCGCGAATACGAAGATACGATCGCAAAAAACCTCGATTCGTCCCACAAGGCCGACATGCTGATTAAGTCCATGGAGTCCAGAATAAACTCCTTCCAGTCCGTGCTCGAGCGGTCGGACAAACGCATCCAGAAGCTGACCCAGTACCTCACATCAATAGAGGAGAACACGCTCGTATTGAAGTCGCGGGAGCAGGAGATACGCGACGTGAAAGACAAATTCGGCGAGCTCGAGGGGCTTACGGCCCACATCGAGAAGCGCATAGACCAGATCCACGCCATGTTTCAGAAAATGGAGTCGATGCGCTCTGAAATCGACAGCACCGACTCTCGGCTGAAGGACATGTTCAGCCAGACCGACCGAAAGATGAGGCAGTTTGCCGATTTCCTTCAGGCCGTGGAAAACAACAATCCTATCGCCCGTCAGATGAAGGGCGATTTGCCTCTGGGTAAAAACCTCAATGAAGGCGTGATAAAAACCGTGAGGGAACTGTCCACCCGGGGCTGGAACCCGACCGACATAGCGAAAAAACTCATGATCGACGAAAACTCTGTCCGCCTGATAATCAACACCGCTTCGGTCTGATCAGCGCGAACCTGTTTTTTCGATTATCTTTTCCCGCACCTCTTTCATTATCTCTTCGTCCGAGAGCGTTTTGCGGAGGATAACCCTGTAGCGCACATTGAACTGCGTGGGATATACGTCCTTTGCCGGAAACTGAAAGCTCCAGCGCTGAATGTCCTCCACGATAAGCTTGTCGATTTCCACCAGATACGTTAGCTTTTTCGGCCTAACCTTCATCAGCCTGCCGGAATCGGGATAGAGCCATACCGCGATTACACCGTCACGCTCTTCGTTTATTTTATCGAATTTCTTCAGCTCCTCGGTTATATACTTGTCGCCGCCCGAGTCCTCGTTGCGACGGATTCTGTCGGCATGATTCATCTGGGACAGCAGGTAACGATCTGACGTCATCAGAACGCGGAAGAGCTCCTTCGCGCTCGGGTCGACGGCAAGGTATTCGTCGATACGCTCTTGCATGGGGTCCTTTACTTCAGCCGTTTTGCAGAAAACCATAGCCAGGGAAGCAAGCATGAGGGAAAAAACCAGTAACCTTCTCACTGTAATAACCTCACAGTAATGGAGTAGCGCGCGTCACGACCCGAAGATAATACCCGTTCGCCGGAGAGAATCAAGGACTTTT
Organism: uncultured Leptospirales bacterium; assembly: GCA_964510075.1. Taxonomy (GTDB): domain Bacteria; phylum Spirochaetota; class UBA4802; order UBA4802; family UBA5368; genus MVZN01. Next base: position 2,627 of record CAZEAH010000362.1, read on the forward strand.
CCTTCAGGGCCCCTGCGTAAAAGTATTGCGGGTTGTATCAAAATCCCGTGTATTGTACCTTCTATGGAAACCACTCTGGCAGATATTCTCCCGACTCTGGCAGGCGCAAGCGACGCTTTGCTGTATCTTTTGCTCTTTATAAGCGCGTTCATCGAAAACGTTTTCCCGCCGGTGCCCGGCGACACCATAACCGCGTTCGGTGCATTCCTGGTAGGCACCGGCAGGCTCGATTATTTCCTTGTTTATCTGTCTACGACATTCGGCAGCGTACTGGGGTTTGTCAGTCTGGTGCTTGTTGGCCGCTATCTCGGGCGTGAATTTTTCATAGGAAGGGATTACCGTCATCTCCCGGCAAGGCGCATCCTGAAGGCTGAAGCCTGGTTCAGACGATATGGCTATCTTGTCGTCATGGCCAACAGATTCCTGCCCGGGGTTCGTTCGGTAATCTCCCTGGCATCCGGTATTGCCCGGCTGTCTTTATGGAAAGTGTTGCTGTGTGCCATCGCCAGCGCTTCGGTATGGAATCTGATCTGGATTCATACCGGGTATCTGCTGGGTGACAACTGGGAACTGGTGAAAGAGCGCATGGGGACCATTCTCCGCAATTACAACACGGTTGTCATAGCGCTGATGATAACGGCCCTCGCCGTGTACATCTTCACCAGACTGAGGGCCGTAAATCGGCGGAAGGCCGACGGCTGAGTCTTTACATATACTTGGGCTCCTTGTAGGAGTACATGTCGTGCACTCCTCCCTCTATCTGCGCCGATATCGAGCGACGCTCGAACCGCAATTCCCCCGAATAGAGCATTTCATGAAGGTTTTTGACGCTTCGGGCGCCCATATCCTGTAGGGAATGCTTGAGCCCCTGTATGAGGTAGGGAACGTAATCGAATAGGGAGCCCTTGTCGACCACGGCCCCGGAAACCCCCTGCGCCACCATGATTTTCGCGTCATCCGCGAAATAGCGTTTTCCACCGCCCTTTTCCATCGCTTCGAGCGAGGCCATGCCGCGGTAGCGTTTCAGGCGAATTCCGTTTTCGTAGAAGTACTCGCCCGGCGCCTCCTCGGTCGCCGCGAACATCGAGCCCATCATTGCGGCCGAAGCTCCCAGGGAAAGGGCTTTGGCGATATGGCCCGTCACCGAGATCCCGCCATCGGCGATTACCGGCACTCCGTGACCGCGGGCAAATCGCGCACAGCGATAAACGGCGGTGGCCTGCGCCCTCCCCACCGCCATCGTTGTCTGGGTGGTGCAGATCGATCCGGGCCCCATCCCTATCCGCAGACCGTCGGCTCC
>CAZEAH010000363.1:0-3915 GCA_964510075.1 uncultured Leptospirales bacterium
GGGGACAAGGAACCTGCACAGCTCGAGGTCCAGCCCCGTTTTGTCGGCGATCTCTCTCAGATTGGGGCCGAGCGAGCCGGTTATCGCCCCGGCCACCATGGAAAGCGCCTCGGAGTGGAAACCGGCCTCGAGCAGGAAATCCCCGGTTTTGATGACGGCGTTCTGTTCCTCAAGCGTTTCTATTATCTTCTCTATAGTGCGTTCGTTCTCGGGGAAAATCGAAACGATCCAGTGCCATGGGACCGCACGCCGCACCGCGACTATATAACGAACGTACTCGTCCCTGGTATACCGTGAAAACATGGTCAGGTGTTTCAGGACGATTTTCCGGCCCCCCGCCGAGCGGTAATCGGGAAGCAGTACCTCGCCGCCGCCGATTATCCGGAACCCGCCCGGATGTGTCACGATGAAGCGCTGTCCGGGGTAGAAATACCACGGAGCGTCGAAACGGACCCGAAGCACCCGCTCCTCAGCACCGCTGTCCTCGTCATCGAGCAGGATGAGCTTGCCCTTGAGGGCCGTGGCGCCCACCAGCATCTCGATACCGGTGTTGTTCTTTAAATCGCTTCTGCGCTCCAGAAACCTCATTCGCACAACGACATCCGCCGACCGTGTAAAAAAATTTTTTCCGGTAACGATGTGCCCGCGGTGAATTTCGTCCACCGTCACCCCCGACAGGTTGAGCGCCGTCCTCTGCGAGGGCACGCCCTCCTCGAGCGCGCTGTGGTGGCTCTCGATCTTTTTAACCCGCACCTCGCGATCAAGCGGAAGCACCACGACCGGTTCGTCCTCATTGAACCTGCCGTTCTTGAGGGTCCCGGTCACGATGGTGCCATAGCCTTTCGATGCGAACACGCGGTCGACAAAGAGATACGGCTTGTGGGCGTCAGCCGCCTTGGCGAGCTTTCGGAGGTTGGACAGTATCGCGTCTCGCAGCCCGGCGACGCCTTCGCCGGTCTTCGCCGAGACGCGCACGATATCGGAGTCCGCATAGCGGGTCCCCTGCAGTCGCTCCTCGACCTCGGCGGCCACGAAGGAAATCATCTCCTCGTCCGCCGCGTCGATCTTGTTGAGGGCCACGACGATACGCTCCACCCCGAGAAGCATCAGTACGCGGAAATGGTCTTCGGTCTGGGGCATCCAGCCGTCGTCGACGGCGATGACCAGGATGGCAAGGTCGACCCCCCATGCTCCGACCACCATGTTGCGGATAAAGCGTTCGTGGCCCGGGACGTCGATGATACTGACAATGCCGAACTTCGGATACTCGATGCTCGCAAAGCCGATGTCTATGGTCATCTCGCGCGCTTTTTCCTCGGGGAGCCGGTCGCAGTCGATCCCCGTGAGAGCGCGGATGAGGCTGGTCTTGCCGTGGTCGATATGTCCCGAGGTCCCGACGATATACATCAGCCGCCTCCGGCCAGTATGCCGTCTATTGAGGCGGCAAGGACGGGAATGTCGTCCGGAAACACCGTCCTCAGATCGAGGGTGAAGCGGTCGTCGAGAATGTACCCCACCACCGGAATCTTCTCGTCGATAAAGCGCGCATACAGTTCGTCCGCGCTCATGCCGGGAACGGCGACGCACACGCCCGCGCTCGCGATCTCGCGGGTGGGAAGCGAGCCCCCGCCGTAGGTGCTCCTCACACGGACACGATGGATGCAGTCATTCTTGCGGGGATTTTTCACGGCGCGCACCAGCCTTGTCGCCGTGCGCTCGATTTCGCGTACGTCCCGTGCGATGATCTCCCACAGAGCGATCGACCCGCTGTCGTCGTTCGCATAGCGAAGAAGCGTCTCCTGTAAAATGAAGTAGGTGATTTTATCCACGCGGAGAATGCGCATGAGCGGATTCTTCCTGAGTGACGCGACGAGGTCCTTCCGCCCCACGACAATCCCCGCCTGACATGAGCCGAGAAGTTTATCGCCGCTGAAACAGACCAGGTCGGCCCCCTGCGAAAGTTCGGAAGCAACCGTTGGTTCGAAATCGGCGCCCGGGCGCTCGTCGCGAAGGAGGTTGCCGCTCCCCAGATCGCGCACAAGAAGCACTCCGTCGCGCTTGAGCGACGCGAGTTCTCTCAGCGACGGCGACGAGGCGAAACCCTCAAGGGCGAAATTGGACCGGTGGGCCGAAAAGAGCATTGCTGTCCGCTCGTTTATAACGCGGCGATAATCCTCGAGCTCCGTGATGTTGGTGGTGCCCACCTCCACCAGGCGTGCCCCCGTCTGTTCCATAATGTCGGGGATGCGAAACCCGCCGCCGATCTGAATGAGCTCTCCCCGTGAGACGACCGCCTCCCGGCCCGAGGCGAACTCCCTGAGGATGAGAAAAACACTCGACGCGTTGTTGTTGACGATGAGCGCGTCCTCCGCCCCGGTGAGCCTGCACAACAGCTCTTCGGCAAACCCCCCCCGCCTGCCGCGACGACGCTCCGGCAGAAACAGCTCGAGGTTACAGTATCCGCCGATAACCGCAGGGAGCTTTTCGAGTATCTCACGCGCGATCGGGGAGCGCCCGAGGTTGGTGTGGATGATGACGCCCGTGCCGTTTATCACGCGCTGCAGTTTTTCGCGCCGCTTCACGGCACACCGCCGGTCTATGTCATTTCGAATGTCCGCGGGAGAAGGCGACTCTCCTTCGCGTATGCGGACGCGAAAAGACTCTATGGCCTCCCGGATAACGGATGCCACAACCGGGCGGCCCAATTCGGCGACATGCCCAGACGCCTCCGCGAGGAGGGTTTCAACCTGGGGAATCGATCTGTAGAGGTTCTCGGTCTTTTCCATGGGAATACAGCCATGCGGAAGGGGCAGGAATCGAACCTGCCGCTGCAATAAATTACAGCCTACGGTTTTGAAGACCGCGGGGGCCACCGGACCCCATCCTCTTCCCTGTAGTGACGCGACAGAAGGCCCTTTCTTTGTAGGCAGGGGGTCGGAGCGGTGTCAATGATTTTATTCGTGGCTTATACCAGGCGGATGACGGGACGATCCGACCGCGCGACCTTGCCGATACGAGCGGCGTCCTTCACGTTCCGCGCGTGGAGCGCGGCGAGAAGCCTTTCCGATTGGGCGGCGGGCAGCGCGACGAGGAGCCCGCCCGAGGTCTGGGGGTCGAATGCTATATCGGCACGCTCGCGCCGCACATCCGGATCGATCGCACAGAGGCCTCCGACGTGGTCGCGGTTGCGGTACATGCCGCCTGGAATGAAGCCGATCGCCGCGTTGTCCGCGGCACCCGGAAGCAGCGGGAGCCTGTCCGTTTCGACGCGCACCTCGAGGCTGTCGTTCGCGAGCATCTCACGCAGGTGTCCGGCCAGTCCGAAACCGGTCACGTCGGTGCAGGCGTGCACCTCGAACCCCTCCAGCGCCTCCGCGGCCGCGCGGTTAAGGGTCCGCATGGTTTCAACGAAGGGCTCAATAACCGCCGGGTCCGACTCGCCGGCCTTGAGCGCCGTCCCTATGATCCCGGTGCCCAGCGCCTTCGTAAGCACCAGCGCGTCGCCATCACGAAGGCCGCAGTTTTTAAGGGCTTTGGCCGGGTGGACAATACCGGTAACCGAGACTCCGTACTTCAGCTCATCGTCTTCCACGCTGTGACCGCCCAGAAGCTGTACCCCCGCTTCCTTGAGCATCTCAAGCCCCCCCTCGAGTATGCGGCCCAGTACGTCCATGCTGAACTTTTTCGTGGGGAAACAGACGATATTCATGGCGGTAAGCGGTCTTCCGCCCATGGCATAGACATCCGACAGGCCGTTGGCGACCGCGATCTGTCCGAAGACAAAAGGATCGTCTACGATGGGCGTGAAGAAGTCCACCGTCTGGATGAGGGCTATCTCGTCGGTCAGCCGGTACACACCGGCGTCGTCGCTGTTTTCCATGCCCACAATAACGCGATCGTCATAGGGGATGGAAA
>CAZEAH010000364.1:0-3908 GCA_964510075.1 uncultured Leptospirales bacterium
GTATGGGACTGGGCCTGCTGGAACCGCAGCTTCGCGGGGATATGGCTGATCGTGCTTTTCGGCTATTTCCACTTCTTCGCCGCGATCAACATCATGCTGTGGCTTAAGACCATGAAGAAGCGCGTCATCTTCATAACATGCATCTACGCCGTGGCCATCATCATGAACATCATTGGACTTGGAATCATGGGATGGACGTACTGAGCACACGCCGACGCATGAACGGATAGGACGCCTTGAATACCTCGCGCGAACGGGGCATCGCCTGCGGATGATGCCCCGCCTTTTCCGGACCGCGTCGGCGTTTAGTGCTCGACCACGTTCGACGCGGGCGCGTTCTTCCTGATCGAGGCGGTCCCCTTCATGCAGGCGCTCTTTGAGCTGTAGCCCTCGCCCTGGCCTATGATCTCGCCGTTGGAGGCCTTCAGGCGGAATCGGTGCTCGCCCTTTTTGTCCACATACAGCTCGAAGGCCGTTTCCTTTTGAGAGTTCTTTCGCACGGACTCGATGCCGTCCATGCACGCGGCCCTGGAGTTATAGCCCTCGCCGGTGAGCACCACCTGCCCGTTGCCGGCCTTCATGCGATACCGGTACGCGCCGGACCTGTCCCTGTACAGCTCGAATTTCCCCGTCATATTAACCCCTCCCGGTGTATATTTATTCCGGGCCCGTGCGAACTCGGCCCGCGAGGCGCCCCTTCCCTCCGGATTTCATGCAGGCAGCCCTCCGGTGCGGAAGCGGAAACCGCCCGTGTGCGCAGGCGATACATGGCGGGCGATGGCGGGATGAGGCCTCTCATCCACAGATGATAATGCCCTTCATGCACATGTCAATTGCGAAACCCGGCCTCGCCGCGCCGTCGTGAAAACATAAGGGAACCTCTAAAAATTAAAACTTTTAGCAATATCAGAAATCGTAACCCTTGATTTAATCAGGAGTTGCAACTTTATCAACCTCAAAAATGTTAATTAATAGAGGTTCCCATAAAATAATTGCATATTTCCCGGCGTATGTCTATAAGCGATCAGGCACGCCTATGGACAGCATTGACCGTCACGAGATCCTCGAGTACATAATCGAGATCACCGAGCAGAGGGACGCGGAGCTTCTCGAGGAGAGCCTCGTGCGCACCGTCTACGAGCTCTTCGGGGCCGAGCGCGTGGTGCTGAGCAGGACGCGCAACGAGTCGCCGGTTCCCCACAGCGCGATAAGCATTGACGGGGAGGGTTTAAGGACGTTCGCTGACGAAAGGGAGCTCGTCGCGATGCACTCCGGTCTCTTCAACACCCTCGCGGAGGTGATTCGGACGCGCGCCTGGGCCGCGTCCCCGGAGGCCGGGGGAGGGACCATCGTTCACCCCGTAACCCTGGGGAGCAGGATCATCGGCTTTCTCATCGTCTACATGAAATCCGGAGAGCCCGTGGACAACGGAATGATCGGCGGCCTGCTCCGGGTGTACCACAACTACCTCGCCATACTCGCCGAGAACCAGCGCGACAAGCTGACAAGCCTGTTGAACCGCAAGACCTTCGACGATCAGATCATTAAAATTATCGAATACCACAGGCGTTCCGGCGCGTCCGGCGAGCCGGCCGGCTCCAAGCGGAAAACGGCCGAACGGTCGCATCTCTTCTGGCTGGGCATGATCGACATAGACAACTTCAAGAAGATAAACGACACCTACGGACATCTGTTCGGAGACGAGGTGCTCATTCTGGTGGCCAACCTTATGGTGCGTACGTTCCGGCACGACGACTTTCTGTTTCGCTACGGCGGCGAGGAGTTCCTTGCCATCATCCGCGCCTCCGGCGAAGACGACGCCGTGCGCGCCTTCGAGCGCTTCAGGATCTCCGTCGAATCATATGTGCTTCCCCGGGTCGGCACGGTGACCGTAAGCGTGGGGGTTGTGCAGATCAGGCCGGGCGACGTCCCCACCGCCTTTGTGGGCCACGCCGACCAGGCCCTCTACCACGCGAAAAAAAGCGGTAAAAACCGCGTGTGCGTTTACGAACGCCTCATCAGGGAAGGCGTACTGAAGGACGAGATCGATTATGGCGATGTGGAGTTTTTCTGAGAACCGTCCGCGTCGATCCTCGCGTCCGCCGGAATTCTTCCCTCCCCCTCCAATGCATGCAGGCATCGCCGCCCGCGCACCCGAAATGAATGGTTGACACCGCGTCCGCCGCTCCCCTACACTGCGCCCGGAAAGGAACCCGGCATGAATCCTCTTCTTATATCGCGGACTCCGTTACGGGCACTGATTGCGGTCGTGCTCCTTCTGGCGCTCGGCGGGTGCGCCGCGGAAAGGGGTACCCGGCCCGTCCACGGCGAACAGGCGCCGGTCGAGCCGCGCCTGGAGGTTATGAGAGACAAACGGACCGCTGTCGATACACGCCGTAACATCACCCCCGCATGCCGGCCGTTTCACTCCGGCAAAGGAATCGCCCCCGTACGTGCGGGGCGGCGCAGGCGGCATGTGGCTTCGCTTTCGCCTCGACGAGCCCGGAAACGCGTCGCGAGACGGGTGGATCCTCGAGCTCGCGCCGAGCTTCGCGATAATACTGGACCGCGCCGACCTTTATCTTCCGGTACGCGAAAACGGCGGCCGGCGCGCGTATGTCAGGCTGGAGGCCGGCGCGATGCGGCCCATGCGCGACGGAGAGATACCCTCCCGCTCCTTTCTCTTCGAAGCGCCGGAAGGGACGCTCCGCTCCGACTTCGCCTACCTGCGCCTTGAAAGCGCCATGGACGTATCGTTCACCGTGCGCCATTGGCACCCGGTGGGCCTCGGCGTGCGGTCGATTCGCTATTTTCTGGCGTTCGGCCTGATCTACGGCATACTCATCGCGATGATCGCGTACAACTTCTTCATCTTCATATCGCTCCGCGACAGGGCCTATCTGTTCTATATACTGTACATGGCATCGGCGCTGTTGTGGCAGATGCACGTTCAGGGGCACACCCGGATGCTGCTGGGCACCCACCCGGGCGTCGATCTGCCGGTGCTCTGGGCGCTTATCGGAAGCGTACAGCTGTGGGGCGGGGTGTTCAGCATCGACTTCCTCGCGCTCAGGCGCCACCTGCCGCGGGTGTTCATTTCGATCGCCGCTCTTACCGCGGTGGGCGCGCTCACTATCGGAGCGGGGATTCTGGGTCTGCATCGCGCGGCCTTCGACCTTTCGCACTTCGGCGGGCTCGCCCTGCCGGTCGCGGTCATCATCGCGGCGGTGCTTCGCCTCAGGCAGGGCTACGCGCCGGCGCGATTCTACGTGTTCGCCTGGTCCATGCTCTCGGCGGGCGGGATCGTATTCGCGCTGATGGGACTTCAGATCCTGCCGGTGAGCTTCTGGACAGTCAACGGCATGTCGCTGGGGATGGCGGCCGAATCGCTCCTCCTGTCGCTCGCGCTCGCCGACCGCATACGAACGCTGAAGGAAGAAAAAGAGTATCTGGAGAAATCGCGGAAGCGCTACATGGAGCTCAGCGTCACCGACGAACTCACGGGCCTCTATAACCGCCGCTATCTGCAGAGCAAACTGGAAAGCGAACTGCAGCACTCCCTGCGCCTCGAACAGCCGCTCTCGCTGGTAATGCTGGACCTTGACGACTTCAAGGCCATAAACGACCTTTACGGCCACGCCTTCGGAGACGTGGTGCTCACGCGCCTGGCCGCCGTGATACGCGCCTCCTCCCGCGAGCTGGACGTGACCTGCCGTTACGGCGGCGAGGAGTTCGTGCTCATTTTGCCCGGCGCCCACGGCGAGGACGCCGTACACACGGCCGAGCGCATCCGCACGCGCTTCGCCGCGGAGGTCTTCACTACTGACCGCGGAGAGGGTCTCAACGTGACCGTAAGCCTGGGCGTGGCCGAGCTCCACAAGGACGACACGGCCGACGCGCTCCTGGAG
>CAZEAH010000365.1:0-3907 GCA_964510075.1 uncultured Leptospirales bacterium
GTCCAGGGGATGGAAGAAATCAAGAAGCAGATAGAACTTTCTCGGCTCATGAAGATAAACGCCGAAAAACATCTCGCTCTGGCGCAGAAAAGCTATGACGCCGGTGTGGGTTCGCAGCTTTCGCTCCAGGATGCCGAGGCCGCGGTCCTCGACGCGGAGCTTTTCTCCGTCAGGGCGCGCTACGAATACCTGACCATCCTTGCAAGGCTGTCGAAGACCGTCGGTATCGAGGAGGATTACCTATGCCAGAAATAGACTTTTCCCGCTTCATACCCCGGAAGAAAGCTGCCATCGCCTTGACTGCGGCGGTGGGGGTCGTTCTCCTCTATCTTATGATCCGCGGCTGCGCCGGTTCATCCGATGTCGTCTATCGGTACGAAAAGGTGACGAAGGGCGATGTGGTCAAGACGGTCTCCGTAACCGGCACCCTCGACGTGCTGAACTCGTATCGTGTAATCAGTAAAATCAACGGTGTGGTCAACCGCGTGTTGGTCGATTTCAACCAGGTCGTCGGGAAAGGGCAGCTCCTGGCGACGATCGATTCGACCGAAATCGATCAGGAGATGTCGCGCGTGCTCGCACAGCTCGAACGAGCCAGGCTCGACCTGGCCGGCGCGAAGACGGATGTTGAGACCAAAAAGGACCTCTATAAGGAAAATCTAATATCGAGGAAGGATTTGGAACAGGCCGAACTCAATTATAAGAAGATCGCCGCGCAGTATCGCCAGTATCAGGTGGAATATGAAATCGCTCTGAGGAATAAAAGCTATACCCGCATTGTCTCGCCGGCTTCGGGGACCATCATTTCGATGGACATAAAGCCGATGGACGTGGTTTCCGTAAACAAGCCCCTTTTCGTCATCGTCGAGGACCTGCGCAAGATGTACCTGACCATAAATGTCGACGAATCCGACATCGGGAAGATCCTCAGGGGGCAGCGGGTCACGTTTACCGTCAGCGCCTTTCCGGGGAGCGTGTTCGACGGGAAAATAGATCAGGTCCGCCTCAATCCGATAACACAGCAGGGTATAGTGGTCTATCAGGCTATCGTTATATGTGATAACTCTGAGATGAAGCTGAAGCCCGGAATGACCGCAACGGCCACGGTCGTTGTCGGAAAGAGGGAGGGCGTCATGCGGGTGCATAACGAGGCGTTCATCGTCTCCCCCGTCGAGGTGAAGGGTGATTTCAACAGGCAGTACGTCTGGCGGAAGAAGGGCGGCGTTGGTGACGACATACCCGTTAAAAAAGTGGGAGTGAAAACCGGCCTCGTCGGCGACGTGTTCACGGAGATCTCGTCAGAGAAGCTGAAGCCGGGCGACGAGATACTCGTGCGGATCGAGAAAAAATTCAAGCTGTGAAGGTCGCCGGATAACGATGAAAAATGTAATCGAGGTCAGGGATCTCGTCAAGACCTATCGACTGAGCGACGAGGTGAGCGTTCAGGCGATCCGCGGAATCAGCCTCTCCGTGCAGAAGGGCGAATTTCTGGCGATAATGGGAGCGTCCGGTTCCGGCAAATCAACCTTCATGAACATACTTGGGTTCCTGGACTCGCTCACTTCGGGGAGCTATCTTCTCGACGGGGTCGAGCAGGCCACGCTCGATGATGACCGAAAGGCCGAGATACGGAATACCAAGATAGGCTTCGTCTTCCAGGGGTTCAACCTTCTTTCCAGAACATCCGCGCTCGAGAACGTCGAACTTCCCATGATATATCGCGGCGGCGCACGTCCTTCGGAAGTGCGGGAAAAGGCGCGAAAACTCCTGGCGATGGTGGGTCTCTCCGGCCGCGAGGACCATCACCCCAACAGGCTTTCGGGGGGAGAGCAGCAGCGCGTTGCGATCGCTCGTTCCCTGATAAACGACCCGGCGATTATTCTTGCGGACGAACCGACCGGCAACCTGGACACGCGCAATACGGCGGAAATAATGGGAATATTTACCCGGCTCAACCGGGACCTCGGCATCACGGTCATTCTCGTCACGCACGAGCCGGAGGTGGCCGATTATACCCGGCGTAAAATCGTTTTCAGGGACGGGCTTATAATAAAGGACGTTAAGGTCGTAAAATCGCCGCGACGCGGCGGGAAAAAAGGATGAATATACGCAATCTTTTTATCACCGCTTTTCGTTCACTGAGCAAGAACAAGATGCGTTCCGCGCTTACCAGCCTTGGAATAATCATCGGCGTGGCGTCGGTGATCATGATGGTGGGTATCGGCAACAGCGCGCGCGTGGCGGTGCGGGACAAGGTCTATACCTACGGCGCGAACGCGATGTCCATCACTTCCGAGCGTTCCTTCACCGAGAAAGACCTGGAACGCCTGCGAAGGACCACATCCTATATAAGATATATCACTCCCATGATCGGGAGGAGGGCGGTTAGCGTCAAATTCGAGAACCGCTTTCTCGAGAGCCGGATACGTGGGGTCAACAACGATTTTTTCCGTATTCAGGAGTGGCCCGTCACCTACGGCAGGTATTTCACCGAGCTCGAAATACTCTCCTACGAGAAGGTCGTCATTCTGGGGGACAGCGTCAGGCTTACGCTTTTCGGCAACGCGGATCCGGTCGGCCGCGTCATCCTGGTAAACAACGTGCCGTTCCAGGTTATCGGTTCGCTCTCCGAGCTGGGGCAGGCGTTTTCAGGACGCGACCAGGACAACGTTATTATCATACCCTATACGACGGCGGGGCTTAAGATCGAGGGGAGGCGGGATTTCAACGAGATCTACGCATCCACCTATTCGGAAGACCTGGTGGAAAAGACGGCAGGAGAGATCCGCCGCTCGCTGAGGATAGAGCACGCGATCCCGCCGGGGCAGCCGGACGATTTTACGGTTAAAACAAGCCGCGAAAAGCTCGAGATGGCCGAATACATCTCCAAGACCCTGGCCATACTCCTTGCGGGAATCGCGTCGATCTCTCTCATCGTCGGCGGCATCGGCATTATGAACATCATGCTCGTATCGGTGAGCGAGCGCACGCGCGAAATCGGGATCAGAATGGCTATCGGCGCGCGAAAGAGAGACATTCTGTTGCAATTTCTCATCGAGGCGGTCACCCTGAGCGCGGCCGGGGGCATCGTCGGTATCACCCTCGGGCTTGTGATATATCTCGTCATTACCATCGCCGTTGGATGGCCCTTCCTGTTCTCGGTATTTTCGATCGCGATTTCCTTCATTTTTTCGGGTGCGGTCGGGGTTTTCTTCGGGTATTATCCGGCGCGCAAGGCTTCCGGTCTTAAGCCGATCGACGCCCTGCGGTACGAATAATCACTCCCCCTGCAGTCCCCTTTCCGAGAAATTAATTTTTTCCCTGTTAAGACATAATCTCTCCCGAACCGATAAATAGAGCATAGATGTACAGCCCGGCGGATTCGGCGGCCGAGTGGAGACATAAAACGGAAAAACGGCAAGCGCCTGCCTGTTAGGCGCCTTGACGGATCGGCAAGACCAAGGAGAAAAGCGTTGAAAGAGATCCAGGCTATAAAAAAATTCAAGAGGTTCCTGCAGACCGAACGGGGGCTTTCTCCGAACTCCATCTACTCCTATACGTACGATCTGAAGAAATTCAGCGATTTCCTGTCGCGCAGCAACAAGGACATTTTCAGCGCCACCCACGACGATGTTCAGCAGTTCCTGAAGTTCGAAAAGAACAAGAAGCATAACTCGTCGCGGACCCTCGCGCGATCGCTTGCCGCCATCAGGCAGTTCTATAATTTCATTTCGCTTAACGTTGAGCGCATAGAAAACCCGGCCAGCCGCATCGGCACGCCGCAGGTCGAGAAGACCCTTCCCGATTTTCTGACCGTGCGCGAGATCGAGATACTCTTCCGCTCGATTTCCGAGAGCGATCCGTTCGAGCTGCGGGACAAGGCGATCTTCGAGCTGCTGTATTCGTG
>CAZEAH010000366.1:0-3884 GCA_964510075.1 uncultured Leptospirales bacterium
CCTCAAGCGCTATCATCATAATTGCCTCGGCGGCGATGCCCGCCGCGTAGGTCACCCAGCCGGCCTTGCGCCCCATAAGCTCGACAATGAAGAAGCTGTCGGTCGCCTGCGCGTCCGCCTTGAGATTGAGCATTGCCGTCTGGGCGGTGTTGACCGCCGTCCAGTATCCGAAGGTCCAGGGTATCCCGTAATAGTCGTTGTCGATCGTCTTGGGTATGTGGATGACCGGAAAGCCCATTATCGAGAGGTAGTTGGCGGTCTTGAGCGTATCATCGCCGCCTATGGATATGAGCGCGCCGACATTAAGGTATTCGAAGGCGTCCAGGATATTTCTAAGCTGAACGTTCTTCGTCGGGTCTTCTATATCCTCGACGGTCTTGATGTTCTTTCCGGGATTTGCGCGCGAGGTCCTGAGATATATGCCGCGGTCGTTGCGCACCTGCGTTATATTATAACTGAGCTCCTCATAATGCACCCCCTTGCGGAGCTTCGGATAGTGCGGGTTGAAATCCTGGAGAAATTCATACCCCCGAAAAACGCCTATTACGGGAATGTTGTTGTCGAGGAAATTCAGTGTCGTGGCCGATATAACCGTGTTCGCGCTGGGCGCCGGCCCTCCCGAAAAAAGGATAGCCACCTTCCTGTGTTTTGGCTTGAGCTGCATGATGATTCCCCGTTTTCATGTAATTATAAGCCGCGCCGGATCCGGCGTCCTTTGGACGCCGGCAGTATATCCGTCCGGGCTGTCGGATTTCAAGAAATAATCAGGCGGATTTCTTTTCGGCGTGCGGCGCGGCGAGTATCACCAGGGCGTCGACCGCCACCGGCTTGTCGCCGTCTATTATGAGCGGGTTGATGTCGATCTCGGCGATCTCGTCGTTTTCGAGACCGAGCCTGCCGATGCCCACAAGCGCCTTTACAAGCTCGGAGCGGTCCACGGCCGGGCTTCCGCGGAACTCTCCGAGAAGTTTGCGGGTCTGGATCTCGTCGATCATCTCGCAGGCGTCCATCTCGGAGAGCGGCGCGATCCGAAAGCTCACGTCGCGCAGGGCCTCGGTGAAAATCCCTCCCAGTCCGAACATCACGCAGGGGCCGAACTGGGGATCGCGCGTAAGGCCCACGACGAACTCCCGCTTGTCGCCTTCAATCCACTCCTGCACCAAGACCCCGTCGAGCTGTACACCCTTGCCGGTGATTTCGTCATAGGCCTCGGCCACCTCGGCCTCGGTTTTCAGCTTGAGCTTGACCATGCCCATTTCGGTCTTGTGGGTAAGGATGTCCGAACAGCCCTTGAGCACTACGGGAAAACCGAACTTTTTCGCTATCGCCGCCGCCTCCTCGCGCGAGTGCGCCAGGTCGTTGCGCGAAACCGGAAAACCGGCCATCGCTATGAGGCGCTTCGAATCGAATTCCGACAGGGCCTTCTGGCCCCGGTCCATCGCCTTTTTCAGTAGTTCCTTCATTGCCGTTCCGTCGCCCTCCTGCTTCTGTATCGGTAATATTCGTATTGCTTTTCAAGACAGAAGACCGCCTCCTCCGGCGTCTTGTAGATGATGGCCTTAAACCTGCTCCCGTCCCTGTAATGGATCATTTCGTCCCCCGGCGAGGAAATAAGCGCGACGGGATATATCGGCTTATCGTATATCTCCATCAGCTCTATTATGTTGTCAAGAAAGTTCGCCTGGCGCTCGGCAAATATTTGCTGCAGCTCACCGAGTTTATCGTATGAATAGTACCCCATTCGGGCCGCCGATTCGTGGATACGAAGCACGAATTTCCCGGCCCCCACCATCCCGAGCAGTATGACCGCGTCGTAGGCGTCGCTCGACACCATGCTGTTCATGGACTCCAGGAAGAGCTCCATACTGGGCTGCCCGACCAGGTCTACGGGATTTCCCCTGCTCCAGAACGGCGGAAGCATCGCGTCGAGTTTCGCGAACACCTCCGCCGGCAGCGGCGGCAATGTGAGGCCGCGTTCCTCGCACTCATCGGCGGTAATGACCCCCCATCCCCCTCCGAGCGTCACCACACCGACCCGGTTGCCTTTGGGAAGCGGCATACTGTCGAAGGCCGACGAAATCGTGAGAAGCTCGGTCGGCGCCTTCACCAGTATGATCCCGCTCTGCCGCAGGGCGCTTTCGTATGTTTTAAACGAGCCGGCCATTGCTCCCGTGTGCGAGGCCGCGGCCCGGCTGCCGATCTCGGTGCGGCCCGCCTTAAGGGCGATGACCGGCTTCCTCAAGCTGGCGCCCCGCGCGGTATCCATGAAGCGTCTGCCGTCGTCCACTCCCTCAATGTACATCAGCACGACGGTGGTATCCGCATCATCCCCGAAATACCCGATATAGTCCTCGCAACCGAGCACCGCCTCGTTTCCCGAGCCGACGAACTTGCCTATGCCGATGTTCTGCTGTTCGGCCCATTCCATTATCTGGTTGCCGACGTTTCCGCTCTGAGCGATAATCGAAATGCCGCCCTTGGGCGCGCGCACCTGCGACCCTGTCGCGTACAGGCCGACCGCGGTGTTCACTATGCCCATGGTGTTCGGACCCACAACGTTGATTCCGTTGGCTTTCGCGAAGGACACCATCTCCTCCTCGAGCCTTTTGCCTTCTTCGCCCGTCTCGCTGAAGCCGGAGGTGATCATCACCACGTTTTTCACCCCCTTCGCGACGCAATCGGCGAGCACCCCCATTACCGACGCTGCCGGCGTTGTGATGAAAACCAGGTCAACGGGATCCTGAATTTCCGCGACCGAGCCGTACGCGCGGTGCCCGTAAATTGTCCGCTTGTTTTTCGCCACCGGATACACCTTCCCCTTGAAACCGCCGGCAATGATGTTGGTGAATATGTACGACCCCCATTTAAAGAGATTCTCGGTGGCCCCGACCACCGCTATCGATTCGGGATAGAAGATCTTCCGTATATCAGCCATGTATGCCGCCCTCCGGGATGGAATGTGCGCTGCAACCCGTGTACAGCGACGGTGATATTTGTCAACATATTTCGTTTTACATGATAATGCAACAATCGTGTTTGATGTGTAGCTTTACGCGAGTTATGGCGCACCCGGGCCGGCGGGAAACCGTCAATACGAAGGTCTCTTTCCCGAGCGCTCCCATCGCCATGCCGTTTCGACGATTGCGTCCAGATCGGCGAACGCGGGCTTCCAGCCGAGTTCGGAGACCGCCTTTACCGAGGACGCCACCAGACGCGCCGGGTCGCCGCTCCTGCGGGGGCCGTCGGCCACCCTGATCGTCCTGCCGGTAACGCGACGGGCCGATTCGATTACCTCGAGCACGGAGAAACCGCTGCCGTTGCCGAGATTGTAAACCGCCGACCCGCATCCTTCGAGCAGTCGCCGCAGGGCGAGCACGTGAGCGTCCGCGAGGTCGTTCACATGAATGTAATCCCGTATACAGGTTCCGTCCGGCGTGTCGTAATCCCTTCCGAATATGGTTACCGCATAACCTGGATCGACGGCCGCGCGGAGCACGAGGGGTATGAGATGGGTCTCCGGCGAATGCCGCTCTCCGATCTCTCCGGAGGGGTCCGCGCCCGCCGCGTTGAAGTAACGAAGGCTCACCGAACGCACTCCGTCCGAAGCCTGGAGGTCGCGCAGCGCTTCTTCTATGAAGTACTTGGTCCGGCCGTAGGGGCTGGCCGGACGCAACGGGCTCTCCTCGCGGATCGGCACCGCGTCGGGGTCGCCGTACACCGCGGCCGACGAGGAGAAGATGAAATCGCGCACTCCCGCCTCTTTCATGGCGCGGAAAAGGACGAACGTGCGGCCCACGTTGTTGTCGTAATACTTGAGCGGATCGGCCACCGACTCGCCCACCGCGATGTACGAGGAGAAGTTCATCACGCAGCGGATGTCGCAG
>CAZEAH010000367.1:0-3875 GCA_964510075.1 uncultured Leptospirales bacterium
AAATCGCCTGCCCCCCCGGGGGATGGGCGCCGGGCGGGGGGCCCCCGCCCGCACGGGGATAGACACCATTAACTTTACCCTGACCCACATACCATCTACCCATTATTAGTTCCGAACCTGCCGTCCGGCACCGCTACCGTCTCCGGTATACGGCGTATACGATCTCCGACGCGAAAAAAATCGGCGAAATGTAAAAATATCGTCGCCATTTTAGAGGCAACGGTGTACATACAACCGCCGGTGTACCGTTGCGGCCGGTGCCTTATGCGGGATCCGCGCTAACGGCCCCGCGCACCGGAATACCGGGTATATCATAATTAGGCACGCGGAGATACTGGGAACACCTGATGGAAAACGGTAAAGATGTAACAGGTCCGATCGCCTACGAAATGCTGTGGGATATCGTCAACGAGGCCAGGGATTTCATATCCGTCGCGACAGTCGACGGAAACGTCCTGTTTCTGAACGATGCGGGAAGGAAAATGCTCGGTATCGCTCCCGGCACGGATATAACGACGGTCCCATTGTGGAGCATATACCCGCAGCGCATACGCGAAATCCTTCGAAATGAGGCGCTTCCCTTTGCCGTCCGGCACGGCAGCTGGAGCGGAGAAACGGCCGTTATCGGTGCCGACGGCGTCGAAATTCCCGTATCCCAGGTGATCCGTGCGCATCGGAAGGACGGTAATACCGTCGAATACTACTCGACGATTATCCGCGACATTTCAAAGAGAAAGAACATAGAGAAGGCACTGCAGTCATCGGAGAAGAAATTTTTCAGCGCCTTCCATTCGGGACCTACCATGAAGGTCATGGTGCGTCGCTCCGACGAGAGAATAATCGATATCAATACCAGTTTTCTGTCAGCCATCGGTTATACGCGGGAAGACATGGTGAACAATGCCCTATCGCAATCCCCTCTCTGCATGGACGATCACGATCGTAAAGCGTTCATCGAAATGATACGTTCGTCCGCCGCTTCCGAAAATCACGAGATTTCCTTCATCGCCGTTGGCGGGGAAAGGCGCACCGGGCTGTTCTCGGCGGAAACGGTCGATGTGGACGGGCAATCGGTGGTTCTCGTGGAGGGGATCGATATCTCCGACAGAAAAAAGGCCGAAGAGGCGTTGCGAAGATCCGAAAACAAGTTCATCAGGGTCTACCAGTCGAGTCCGGAGGCGATCACTATAAGCAGGCTCAGCGACGGCGCGTATATCGAAGTCAACGAGAGCGCTCTGGATCTGTCGCGGTACCGGCGCGAGGAGGTGATCGGCAGGACACCGGTGGATCTCCAGGTCTTCGCGCGGTACCGGGACTATCTCAGAATGCTTACCATGCTCAGACGCAACAGGCTTGTAAAGAAGCTGGAATTCGACTTCCGGACGAAATACGGCGACATACGTAACGGAATCGTATCCGCCGAGATAATCGATTTCGGGGGTGAACCCTGCGTCATAACATCTGTAGTCGATATCACCGACCGGAAGCGTGCGGAAAGGGCCCTCGACAGGGAGCGCGAAAGGCTCGCGGTCACGCTCAGGAGTATCGGCGACGGCGTAATCACGACCAACGTTTACGGAGAGGTCGTACTCATCAACAAGATCGCCGAGGAGCTCACCGGCTGGACACAGGAGGAGGCCTACGGCAAACCACTTCAGGAGATCTTCATCATCATCAATGAGATGACAAGGGAGCCCTGCGAAAATCCAGTGGAAAAGGTGTTGGAGTCGGGCGGAATAGTGGGACTTGCGAACCATACGGCGCTCATCGCGCGCGACGGAACCGAGCGCGTTATCGCCGACAGCGGTGCACCGATAAGGGACCGTGAGGGTTCCATAATCGGAGTCGTGTTGGTTTTCAGGGATATTACCGAAAAGCAGCGCATCGAGACGGAGCTCCTGAAAATGCAGCAGATAGAATCGCTCGGGGTGCTCGCCGGCGGCATAGCGCACGATTTCAACAATATCCTCACGGCGGTGCTGGGAAACATAAACCTCGGAAGGCTCTATACCCGGCCCGGGGAAAAGCTCCACGAGATACTGCTGGAGGCCGAGAAATCAGCGCAACAGGCACGTGAACTGACCCGTCAGCTCCTCACCCTCTCCAAAGGAGGCAAACCCGTAAAAAGGACCGGCTCGCTGAACGCTCTGATACGGGACACCGCCAATTTCGCGCTGCGTGGATCGAACATCGTTCCGGAATTCGACATACCGGAGGATCTCTGTCAGGTCGAATTCGATGAGGGCCAGATAGGACAGGTCGTGAACAATATTGTGATAAACGCCCGTCAGGCGATGCCGAAGGGAGGCGTCCTGAGAATTTCGGCGAAAAACATTGATGGCTCGACAGTAAAAACCCCGCCGATCGGGAAATCCAGGTTCATACGCATCACCGTGGAGGATTCCGGGATCGGAATACCGGAAAGCCACATTCCCCATATCTTCGACCCATACTTTACGACCAAGCCGAACGGGACCGGACTGGGGCTTACGACGACATTCTCGATCATCCGTAACCACGATGGCTATATCCATGTCGATTCCACACCAGGCAAGGGATCGGTATTCAGCATTTATCTTCCGTCGGCCGGCGAAAGAATGGAAGGTACGGCCGGCGTAACGGGCAGTCTCGTATGCGGAGAGGGGAAGGTACTGTTCATGGACGACGAAGAGCTCGTGAGAAGCATCGCTTCGAGGATGATGATGCATCTGGGCTACGATGTAACATGTGTCCGAAACGGTGAAGAGGCCGTCGGCGAATTCGCCCGCGCACTCGAAAATGGCGCTCGGTACGATCTCGTGGTGCTCGACCTTACCGTTCCCGGGGGCATGGGCGGAGTGGAGACAATAGAAAAAATACGCAAAATGCACCCGGGCGTGCGCGCAATCGTTTCGAGCGGATATTCCGATGATCCGGTAATGGCCGAATATAAAAAATATGGATTTGACGAAGTCGCTGTGAAGCCGTATAAAATAGAAGAATTGAGCGAAGCCCTGTACAGGGCGCTCAGGGGTAAAGCGTAAGAATCGCAAGCGGTCGTACACAGTGCGCATTATCCCGTCAAAAGACACGCGGGGAGGAAACGTATGACAGTCAGGAATATGGTATTACTCATCGCCGGGGCGTTCATTTTCATTGCAATGACGATGCCGGTCCATGCCAACAAGACAGGGGTGACGATAGACGCCCCGGATAGCGTTAAGAAAGGACAGTCGGCGGTGATCAGGATCACCATTACACACAAGGGAAACAACTTCATGCACCACACGAACTGGGTGTATGTGAAGGCCGACGGAAAGGAAATCGCGCGATGGGAGTTCTCTCCGGGGAAACTTCCGGAAAACGAGGTTTTCACGCGAGACGTAAACCTCACGGTGAACGGTCCGGTTGAGATTACGGCCGAAGGAAACTGTAATCTGCACGGCACCAGGGGCGCGGTTACGAAAAAGATCGCGGTACAATAACGGTTCCGGGGAGGACTGTAATGACGATTGCCGGGGTTTCCATAATACTCATTCTTGGTATTGTCAATATGGCGCTTATCGCGTTCCAGCTTCTGTCCGGAATGCGCCTGGTAAAGGTCCGGATGCTGTACCACAGAAGGGCCGGAGTGGCCCTTGCCGTAACGGCTTTTGTACACGCGGTACTGGCATATCTTTCCAGACAGTAAACGGCGGGACAGTACCGGCAAACACATCGAAAAGGGTGGAGGTATGGTTTCGGAAGTCCGGTAGATGAAACGGTTTCTTCATCCGAAAGGACAGGGTGAGGAAACCGCACCCCCCATACTTCGAAACATAAAAAAATAAAAAAATGCGTCTTTGTAACTATTCAGCAAAAATATAGCAAGAGGGAAATTTTTGCTATTAATTTTT
>CAZEAH010000368.1:0-3868 GCA_964510075.1 uncultured Leptospirales bacterium
CGGCGCATTATCGGTACGGAACGAAAAATAGGTTAAGGCTGAAAACACGCTCACCACGATGAACGCGATAACGCCGTTCGGGCGGTTTCCGGCATAAGCATACCCCAGCCCCGGCACCGTCCCCAGGGCGAGCGCCGCGGCGGGCGAGCGACGATCGGCGAAAGCACCGCGCGCGTACGAAAGAAGACCGGTATAGGCGTCGGGATCGAAGCCTTCGCGGGTTTTATTCTGATACGGGCACTCACTCCCGGCGGCCTCGTCGATCCTGCCAAGCAGCACGAGGGATATAAACGCGCGCCTGCAGAGCGCCGCCCCAAGGAAGGGATCGCATTCGGCGGTCGGCTCGGCGCGGCTCAACTCGAGCGCACGCTGATAATGACCGAGCGCGATCGCCGAGTCCGCGGCGAACACCGCCCCGGCGCACGAACCCGCGCCGCCCGAAGGCGGAGACAAAGCGAGGATGTCGTCGTAGCGGCCTCCCCCATAGAGAAGGTAGAGTTCGCTGACATGCAGTACCGCCGGGTCGAGATACCCCGGATAATAACTTTTCAGGCGGGAAAGCTCGGTGTATGCCCTGAAATACTCGCCGTTTGAGGCAAGGTGCCGCGCGAATCCCAGTATCTCACCGGGCCCGTAGGCCGTCAGCCGCTCTTCGGCCGCGACGGGTGCCGACAGGAATTGCAAAAACAGTGCGGCCGCACACGCGGCCCGATAGCACCAGGCCGGCCGCATCGCCCGTTCTCATTCGCCGCGGGCCTTATGCCACCAGAGAACGACAGGGGCCGCGATGTAGATTGTAGAGTAGGTACCGCTTATCAGGCCCGCGAGCATGACAAGCGCGAAGTCGCTGATCGTTCCCTCGCCGATCACATACAGCGACAGAACGCAGAAGAGCACGGTGAGAGAGGTAATAAAGGTACGCGCGAGCGTCTGAGTCACCGAGATGTTGAGGATCTGGCCGAACGCGCTTTTGGCGTGGATGGTGAGGTTTTCGCGGACGCGGTCGAAAATGACGATGGTGTCGTTCACCGAATAACCGAATATGGTCAGGATGGCCGCGACGATCGGCACATTGATCTCCACTCCCATAAAGCCGCAGAAGAGGAAGGCCATCAACACGTCGTGCACCACGGCCACCATTACGCCCGCCGAATATTTAAGCTCGAAGCGAAACGTGAGATACAGGGCCATAAGCGCGACGGCGATGAGCATGAGCTTGACGGCGGACTTCTTTAAAAAGTCCCCGACCGCCGGCCCGACGGTCTCCGTGGCGAGAATCTTGATTTTAGGAAACGCGGCGCTCAGCACGTTTTTTATGGTTTGCGAGCTTTTTTCGGAAGACTCGCCCCTTTCAAGGAGCTTGGACGAAACAATGAATTCGTTAAGCTCTTCCCTGCCGTACTGCTGAACGTCCGCCTTTATGCCGTGCTTCTCGAGTTCCCTGCGTACGTCACCGGGATCCATGCGCCCGTCGAACTGCACGGTGAGCTTCACGCCCCCGATAAAGTCGATTCCCCAGGTAAAACCGCCCCTCATGTATGTGGTCACGGCGAACAAGGTAATGACGGCGATTGACAGGCCGATCGCTATCCATCTATATTTAAGAAAGTCTATAACCCTTTCCAAAGCGATTCTCCTTTATACACTCAGTTTTTTGAGGTTCTTCGAGAGCGAAAGTACCTCGAACACAAAGCGCGTGACGTACAGCACCACGAACAGGCTCGAAATAAGACCGATCGAAAGGGTGACCGCGAATCCCTTGATCGGACCGGTCCCGAACTGCGACAGCACGAAGGCCGCGATGAGCGTTGTGATGTTGGAATCGACGATCGCCCAGAAGGCCCTGTCGAAGCCGTTGACCACTGCGATGCGGGGAGACTTTCCCGCGCGCTGCTCCTCTCGCATGCGCTCATATATGAGAACATTGCTGTCGACCGCCATGCCGAGGGTAAGGATGAACCCGGCGATACCCGGAAGGGTAAGGGTAAAACCGAGCCACGAAAGCAGCGCAAGCTGACACACGATGTTGAGTATAAGACCGATAGAGGCGATGAGACCGGAAAGCCTGTAATAGGCTACCATGAAAATCATTACCACGGAAAAGGCCAGTATTGTCGCTTTTATTCCTGCGTCAATCGCGTCCTGGCCGAGCGAAGGTCCGACAGTACGTTCCTCGATGATGACCAGGTTCACCGGAAGGGCTCCCTCCTTGATGATACGCGCGAGGGTGTTCACCTCGTCGAGCGTGAAGTCGCCCTGTATGAGCGCCTGCCCGGTGGTGATCTGCACGTTCACCTGAGGGGCGCTCCGCACCTTTTCGTCTATTATGATAGCGAGCTTTCTGCCGTGGTTTTTCGCCGAGGTGACGGTCGCGAACTTCGACGCCCCTTCCGGAGTCGTCGTGAAATGCACCGAGAGGCGGCCGTACTCGTCGTGGCCCACCCAGGCCTTGCTGATATCGTTGCCCGCCAGGGCGACTTCCCTTTCGAGCGCTATCGGGTAGGACGGCAGTATCTTTTTAGTGTTCTCATCACGCTCGTAGAAGAACAGAAGTTCGTTTTTGGCCGGAAGGCCGATAGCCCTCGCCGCCTCATTCAGGATGGAGTACTGCTCTTCGGGGTTTTCGGGTATTTTGCCGTCTTTGAACCGCTGGATGTTTCCGGCCAGCCACTGCCCCGCAAGGCGCGTATACTCATCGTCAACAAGGCGATACTCGACCCGACCGGTCGTACCGATGGCCTTTTTAACGCTCATGGGATCCTTCACGCCGGGGAGCTGGATCTCGATCGCCTCGGCGCCCCGCGGACGTATGGAAGGCTCGGAAACCCCGAACTTGTCGATACGGTTCCGCAAGAGCTCAAGCGCCTGCTGGGTGATATCCATCTTTTCTGAGTCGGTGAGTTTCTTGTCCTGCTTGTGCTCGATGCTCTCGAAGTCCGCCCGCATGACGAGGTTCATTCCGCCCTGCAGGTCGAGCCCCAGGTTCATCTTCTTCGCAAGAAGCGCCCTCTCGGACCAGTGAGGAACGATCCGCACTTCCTTGACACCGGGGATGATCTTCACCTCGTTCATCACCGCGTCGTTTATACCGTACCCGCTTACCGAAAAACCGCCATCCGATCTGACGACGAGCAGACCGGCCGACGCGAAGTGCTTTTCAAGATCGGCTATCTGTTCGGCCGTGGCGTCCTTCTCGAATAATACGCTCATCTCTCTTTTCCCCACAGTGGGGAGAATGAGAAGTACGGCAAATACAAGTATCGCCACTATGAACATGGCCTTGTATATCATGCCTCGTGTCATGACAGTCCTCGTTAGTGTGATAAGTCTTTACGATTTCGGGAATCGCTTCAGAACGCTCGAACGGCGGCTTCTCGCCCTGATACGGTAAAGGACAAATATAAGAATGATGATACCGAACAGCACGATCCTGGCGAGGGTATCGGTCGCGGAGCGGCTGAGCCCGAAAAGACCCGTTCCCCCGTCTTCGGCGCTCTTTTCCTCGACTGGTCTGGCGTCATCGGACGCTTTCGACTGCGGTGCGGTTTCGATCGGGCTTTCGGTGATTCTGATGCCCGGAATGCGCCGGTACTTGAATGCGCCGTCCGCTATGTCGAGCAGGCCGTCTCCGGCATATGCTTCTTTCTGCCCGTTCTGCGGCGCCTGCTTTTTCCTGGAGGCCTCGTCAACCGCTTCACGCGGCTTCTGGACCGGGGGAGGGGTCTGAACGGGATCTTTTTTCGCCGCGGGCTCCTCTTTGGTTTCGACCGGTACGGCGAGCTCCCCCCTGTCTCCGACCACTACGCCGTCTTCGACACCAGTTCCGGCCTGAGCGTAGAGGCCGCACGAAAGTATGCCGTGCAACGGG
>CAZEAH010000369.1:0-3853 GCA_964510075.1 uncultured Leptospirales bacterium
GCTCAGGCTGGCGGCGACGGCCGTGGGCGAGCGCACGCTGCTGGGCGAGATCTCCCGCCTGATGGATGCGGCCGAGCAGGGCCGCGCCCGCTACGTTGCCCTGGCCGACCGCATCTCGCGGCTCTATGCGCCGCTGGTGCACGCATATTCAAGCCATTCCGGCACGATACGCATTACCGAAAAGTGAGGCGAGGCATTCACCGGTGTGGTTCCTCCGCCGGACTCCTCGGCCGTGATATTCGCGAAGAACGAGTCCCCCGGCGAAGGCGCGATAGGAGTACTGGGCGTCGCGGCGGCGGGCCGGGAGACTTCGCAGCGCTCGTGGGGCGTTCTCGGTCACGGAGTGTTCGCGGGGGTCCGCGGCCAGTCGGCGGGTTCCGACGGGGACGGGCCGCGCGGCTGCGGCGTGCTCGGCGTTTCGCGCTTCGGCGCGGGCGGGGTTTTCGCCAGCGAGCACGCCCCTTCGCTTGTCGTCGACGGATACGGCGCGATCGCTGAGTTCGACGACACGGTGAACCTTGTGGGCAACGGAGAGGCGCTCCTGGTGCGGGGCTCTTCCGAGTTTCACGGGAGGGTGCGCATCCACAACCGCAGCAGGGAGGGCTCGTTCCCGGTGAACATCGTGGAGATGTTCGAGGTGGACGACATCGACTACATATCCCCCGGGGACATCCTCACCGTTAGCGCGCTCGGGGGCGGCAAGCTGTCGCGCTCGAGCGGCGCGTATATGCGTTCGGTTATAGGGATCGTTTCCGGCAACCCGACGCTCGTCGTCGACAATACGGGAGCGTCGCGCAGGGCCTACCCGGTGGCCCTTTCCGGCAGGGTGCTCTGCAAGGTCGATGCGCGCAACCGTCCGATACGTCCGGGCGACCTTATCGTTACCTCGGAGACACCGGGATGCGGAATGGCGGGCGAGATCGATTCGTTCGCTAAAATCGGCACGGTAATAGGCAAGGCCCTTGACGGCCTGCCGGAGGGTATGGGGACCATTCCTGTTTTCGTGACTCACCTGTAAGCGGCGAAAGCGGACCATCATGGTCCGCCTTCGCCTTGATGCGCATGCTCCCTGTCGGCGCTCCGCCGCGTGGGTGCGTTCAGGGCTGCAGGCGCTTCAGTATCTACAGCTCGGAACGGCTGAAGACCTCTTCCTGGTACTTGTTGACTTCCTTCGCGAGTTCCTTGCCGACATAGGTTATCTTCCGGCTGAACGGCCTCTTCTCATACTGGTCGACCCACATCACGACGACGGATTTTTCCGACTCCCATATCCGCGCGCCCTGGTTGTTTTTAAGCGTCTCGCCGGTGAACGGACCGTACTGGTCCTGAATGCGTTTGTTCACCTCGTCCATCGCGAGGTAGGGGAAGCGCACCGCCACGTAATACAGCCGGGGTTCGGGCTCGGCCGCGGCGGTCTCTCCGTTCCCCGCGGCGGGGGCCGATTCGCGCACAAAGAAACCGTACAGGTATTCGATGTCGCCGTCCCTGGAGGTGATTATTTTCTTTTCGTCGGTGTAGGTTATCTTGCCGAGCACGTTGTTCTTTACCGAGTTCAGTGAATCGCCCCATCGGGTCTTGTTGAAGCCTTCGATCGACCTTGCCGTGGTTTTGGCCGGTTCCTTGGGACCGGCGGCCTCTTTGGCCGGAGGAGGCGCGGTTTTGCGCGCGGGGGCGGTCTGGGCGAAAAGCGATGCGCATGCCGCAAGAACGCATACCGCCAGGAAACCCTCGATGAATCGTTTCATGGTGTGAATCCTCGCTGTAAGATGTCGCGGGCCGTCATGGTGCCCGTGACGGGACATGGGGCGCCTTGATTCATTATCGGACGCGCCGGGCAAATTATAAAAGGTATTAATTGCGCCCGGCCCGGTCAATTTGTATTGACATGCGGTCCGCGGTGCGGTAGTAAAAAAGGGTGTTGTTGCGATTAAAGAGGAGGGACTATGGCTGGTATCCTTGAGGTGAACGACGGAAATTTCAACAAAGAGGTCCTGGAGGAGTCGGGCAAGGTGCTGGTGGATTTCTGGGCCCCCTGGTGCGGTCCATGCAGGATGCAGACGCCCATACTCGAGCGTCTCGCGCAGTCCGGGACAATCAGCGCGAAAATAACCAAGCTCAATACCGACGAGAATCCGCAGATCGCGCAGAAATACGGAATCAGTTCGATCCCCACGCTGATTCTCTTTGCCGACGGCAACGAGACGGAGCGGATGATAGGCGTTCAGCCGGAAAACGTGCTGAGCCAGAAGCTTAAATAGGCGGTCCCGCCGGTCCCCGGTCCAACCATCCCCGGTTCGCTATTCTCCATGAGAGCGGTAGTACAGCGGGTGTTACAGGCCGGCGTCGAGTGTAACGGCTCGCCGGCGGCCTCAATAGGCAGGGGTATGCTCGCGCTTGTCGGCTTCCGCCGCGACGATTCGGATGCGGACTGCGAGTACATTGCCGGCAAACTGCTGGGCCTCAGGATCTTCAACGACGACTCCGGAGTGATGAACCTCACCCTGTCGGAGACGGGGGGCGGTCTGCTGCTTGTATCGCAGTTTACGCTGTACGGGGACGCGCGAAAAGGCAGGCGTCCCTCGTATTCGGAGGCAATGGCGCCGGAGCCCGCCCGTGAAATGTTCGATCGTTTTGTGGCTCGCTGCAGGGCCCTCCATCCAATCGTGGAGCAGGGGGTGTTCGGGGCGGAGATGATGGTTTCCCTTGTCAACTGGGGGCCCGTCACAATACTGCTGGACAGCGCCCGGCTTTTTTAATACGGCTACAAGGCGCGGGGTGGCGTTTAGATAATGAAAATAGTGCTTACAGGACCGAAATGCTCGGGTAAGAGCACCGTCGGAGGGCGGCTTGCCGAAATCCTCGGCCTGCCGTTCGTCGAGACCGACTCGCATCTGGAGGACCGCTATTGCGCGGAAACGGGCAACCGGCGGAGCTGCCGCGAGATATGCGCCGAAGAGGGTGAGGCCTCCTTCCGGGCGCGCGAGGCCGGTGCCGCCGCCGACATCGCCGCGCGCGACTGGTGCGTGGCGGCCACGGGGGGCGGCACCATGCTCGATCCGGAATCCCGGTCTCTACTCGCGTCGGGCTCCATACTGGTGCTCATCAAGGCCCCCGTACACCTGCTCTGGGAGCGCATGCAGAAAACGGGCCTGCCGCCCTTCCTCCGCTGCGCGGACGGCCTGTCCGAGTACCAGGAGCGGGTGCGGCGGCTGTACGAGGCGACCGAGCATCTGGCGGACATCGTCTTCACCGTCACCGCCGAAAACGAGGGCGACGCGCATCTTCTCCTGGCGGAGCGGATCGCCGAGGTAACGCTGCGGCGCATGCACTCGCCGAGCTCTTTCGGCGAGGTGGTGCGCGTAACGACCTTTGGCGAGAGCCACGGGCCCGCGGTGGGGGCCGTGCTCGACGGCGTGCCTCCCATGGTGGAGCTTTCGGAAATGGACATTCAGCGCGAGCTCGACCGCCGCCGCCCCGGACAGAGCGCCGTTACGACGCCGCGTTCCGAGGAGGACCGCGCGCACATCCTCTCGGGAGTTTTCGAGGGGAGGACGACCGGCGCGCCGATCTGCGTACTGGTGTACAACAGGGACCAGGACCCGTCGAAATACGAGGCGATCCGAGAGGTTTTCCGGCCCGGGCACGCCGACTTCACTTTCTGGAAAAAATACGGCATCCGCGACCACAGGGGCGGCGGCCGTTCATCAGGAAGGGAGACCGCGGGGCGTGTGGCGGCCGGGGCAGTCGCAAAAAAACTCCTTGCGGAACGGGGCATAACGATCACCGCCTGGGCCCAGGAAATCGCCGGCGTGAGGGGGGAGGTCGAGGACTTCGGATTCATCGAGCGCAATCC
>CAZEAH010000370.1:0-3851 GCA_964510075.1 uncultured Leptospirales bacterium
CCTCTTCATTAAACCATTATTTCTTCAAAAATTGCACTTCTCGATTGAACTGGGTGATTTTTTATTGCGCATAGCGTTTTTTTTCTTTCCGTACGGCGGGAATGCCGGCCGTCGAGGTTTTTAATTTGACTTGTGGTTCTATTGTGATAGCCAGTAAAAGGGTTCGGAACATGATCGAAACGCTACGAACATCGGCGCAGAGCAGCCTCAGCCGCTTCCGCCTGAAGGACGAGCACCTCGTCTCCGACGAAAAGGTCAAGGAGGAGATCGCCGCCGCGTTCGCCGACAACCGGTGTTTCCACTTCGCCGCGGACGCCTCCCTTATCGCCAGAATGCGATCGGGAGACCCGGCCGCCCTCTACCGGGAAGACCTTATCGCCATGAAGAACGCGATCTTCGACGCGGCGGCGGGCGACGACCGTACGGTGAAAAACCGGTTTCTCAGCGACACGCGCCTCTCGTCCCGACTGGTTTCGGCGGTGATGTTCGTCCATATGGCGCTGGCGGAAGAGGACCGGCTTTCGTCGCTCGCGGGACGGCGCTTCGTCATCGTCCGCGAGCGGCCGGGCGTACCCACCCTGTTCCACGTCTCGAACGATACCACCGTTATCTCCCACGTCGGGCAGGGGCCGGTATGGGAGGAAATCCCGTCGCTGTACCTCGGTATGAACATCTTCGATACGCTCTCCTACGAAACGAAGCGCGGAGAGCGCTCGTTCTTCGACGCCTTCATCAAGCTCCTGTTGATCGAGGCGCGCGCCATCGAGACAGGGTATTCGCATGTGGAAATTTTCCCGATGGAGTATTCGCGCTCGCTTAACGCGCTCGTCGACGAGGTCATCCGGGTGTCGACCCTCGCCGCACTGGAATACCGGGAGGTCGCGCCGAAAAGGGCGGTGCGGCCTTTTTCGGCGGCCGATCGCCGCAGGCTCGCGGGGCTCCTCGACAGGAGGCTGCCCGGCGACGAGATGAACTTTGACGCTGAGGCCAACCTGAAAGGGGTGGCGGCACTCGAGCGGCTGGCGCGGACCTACAAACAGTCAGGCGACGGGGATTCCCTGCGCGAGACGGTGCGACTGCTCGTGGCCGCGTCCGGGCACGACATCCACGAGGTGCGCGACAGGGCGAACATCCTTCTCGAGAGGATATTCGCGCCCAAGGAGTTCGACGCCCCGCTCGCGACGGTATTTACGACGCTGTCCGCCGGATCCAGGCACCGTTTCGAGTTCGACCTCCCCGCGCGCGGAGCGCGCTACTTTGTGCGCCTGTACCGGCAGGCGGAGTCGGCACGCTTTACCACCCGGCGCGACATCGACGCGATCGACATCGACCTGGAATATGACGCCGGCGCGGGACGCTTCACGGCGGAGTATCTGTTCGAGGAGTACGGCCATTTCGATTACCTCGTATTCAGGAAAAAGAAAAAAAGCGAGTGGGTGCACCATGCGGGCACAAGCGGGCGCATCAACGTCATCCCCGATGTGCGCGGCGAAATCATACTGGAGATATTTCCCGACATCCACGGGCACACGCGTATCTACTGGATGGACGGAAGCGGGCATCCCGGTCTTGTGTACAACGAGCACGGGGAGGTCATACGCCTCGGGCGCTTCTCGGATATCACATATCATCTGGACGACCTGATACGGCGCTACCGCATCACGGCCCTCTACCTGCTGGGGGTGCAGAAGAGGGGGGCGAACCGCGAGGACTGGGCCCCCGAGGCCTCGTCACCCTCTCCTTTTTCGCCGATGAGCCTCGTCAAGATTGAGCCCGCTCTGGGCGGTGAGGACGAGTTTCGCGAGCTGGTAGCTGAGGCGCACCGGCGTGGGGTTAAGGTTATCGTCGATGTGGTCCCCCACCTCAACCGGAGGAGCAGCGAGGTCCCCGATGACTGCGTCGTTCAGTGCTACGACGAGAACGGTCGGCTGGTCGCCCGAGCGTCGACCGACGGCCGTTACGGCAGCTGGAACGACGGAAAGCTTTTCAATTATCGCAAATTCGAGGTGTGGGAATGGCTGGAGCGATCCATAACGACGCTCATCGAACGCTTCGACGTCGACGGCATCCGCTTCGATTCGGCGCACGCCGTTCCCATCATGATGAAGAAGAACAACTACCCTTCGGTGTACGGGGTGAGGCGCGGAGCGGAGGAGGGACTAGAGGGCGGGATCGTCGTTAACGACCGCGAGGACGGCCATTTTGTCACCACGGGGTATTACGACTCCGCCTGCCGCGACGTCATCGCGATCCCGCTGCATTACTATCTCATGCTGGCCGTGGAGAGGACGCTCCGCCGCCTCGGGCGCGATTTTTTCATCAACATAGCCGAGTGCTACTGGGGCCACGAGCGCTTCCTTACGCGCGTCGGCATCATCCCCTACAATTCTGCGCTCTTCAAGATCTGCGAGAACATCATACACGGCGCCACCGACGTGCGGGAGATCTACCACATCTACGACACCTACTTCCCCTCGGTGATGCCGAAGGGCACGGAACTGCTCGGCATCCTGGGCAACCACGACGAGCGGCGGGCGCTGAACACCTTCGGGCACAGGGGGTTGCGCGCGGCGGTCGGCGTGACCACCTTCATGAACAACATCATCATGGACTACGAGGGAAGCGCGGAGGGAGAGGGCTGGAAGGTCTACCTGGACAACATCTATGTCAACTGGAACAGCTTCGAGTACGCGGCGCACCGCAGCGTGGAGCGGTTTTACGGCGAGTGGTATGAGTTCCACCGCAGGGAAAAGGGCCGCGGATACCTGGTGTGGGCAAACAACACCAGCGTCGCCGCGTCGGTGAAATTCACGGACAACGGAATCTGGATCGGGGCCTTTAATTTCGCCGAATCCAACCAGGCCGCCTCCATTCAGTTCGACAACCCGGTCCTGCCGCTGGACGACGATTCGCTGTTCCGCGTCGTCGATCCGGTGTATTCGCCGATTACGGGCCATTACGCCTACTTTACGGGGCGCGAGCTTAAGACCTCGCGAATCGACACGGTGGTTTCGTTCACCGACAGGGTGAAGCTTCTCAAACTCGAGGAGATCGCCGATATCGACGGCCTCTATCCGGATTTTCTGAGGGATTCGTTCTTTCGGATGTGCGCCATCTCGAACGTAGAGCATTTCCGCTCAAACTTCGCCTTCCGCGAGATCGCGGCCGCATGCTCGTCCAACGACGCTTTTGAGTCGTATGTATCCGGCCATCTCGTCCCCCTGCTCTGGGAGCGCAACCGCTTTCATCTCGAGCTGGGGCTTAAGCGCGCGCTCTTCCATGCCGTGCGCACCGGCGCGCTCGAGGCGCGTCGCGCCCTCTCGTTCTTCGAGGAGATGCGCTCCTCCACTGATGAAAGCATCCGCATGCTCGGGGACGCTCTGAAGGCGCACAACCGTCCGGATTCAATGGTATTCATGTCGGCCGAGGCCGATCCCTTCTCTAAAAGCGGGGGACTGGCCAACGTGGTGTACGAGCTTCCGCGGGAGCTCGCCGCGCTCGGCGAGACGGTGTATGTCATTACGGGGCTCTGGGCAAACGGCGACGAAAAGGCCGTGGCCAAGATGCGCTCGGCGATGGAACGGTATTCCGTGAGCTATACCGGAACGAACGTGCGTTTCAAGATACTGAACGCCGATTACGAGGTGGGCGTGTACCGAGGGACGGTCGACGGGGTGACGTACTTCCTGCTGGACCACCACGAGTTTTTCGACGGCCTGTACTGGGGCGTCACCTCCGAGGAAAAACTCCGCCGTCGAATCGCATTCGCGCGCGCCTGCGCGGAGGTGATCGCGACGTTCGGTCTTCGGCCGCTTTTTACCTTTACCAACGACGCGTACACGGGGCTTTTC
>CAZEAH010000371.1:0-3843 GCA_964510075.1 uncultured Leptospirales bacterium
GCGCGGTACCGACGAAATACCGTACACGCTAACGGTCTCGTTTCCGCGCGTTATCGAAAAACCGGAACCGTCCCCGGAGGAGAATACATGGGTGAAACAATCGCTCGATACGGGCCCTCCGGCTTCGAGAAGGGCGCGGTCGCATTCTCCCGGCGTGTAGAGAATCTCCACGCCCTTCTGTCTGAGTGCGGCAAGCTCCTGAGACACGATGCCCGTTACGGCAGGCGCCACCGCGTTGCTCTCGCCGCCGTGGAAGAGGTCGCCTGCGATCAGGAACAGGTCGTGATCGGCCGCTATCGCGCATATTTTTCTGAATGTGTTTATTCTTGCATGGCCCGGGGCCGCCGCGGCCCGCTCGTCGATTCCAAGGTGAAGATCGGATGTCAGGAGTATCCTCATAAATCAACCGTTGCCGGGCGGCGCGGCTATCGTGCCCGGGCGAGTCCCGTATTTTTTCTTTACACCGTACAAAGAATTTATTGAAATGTCTATACTTATTTTTTACCATAACAGCCGGATCCGAAAGGAAACCGGCGCATTCGAATCGGCATGCGTGCGGTTACGGCTTTCCGCCGCCCGTATCGTGTCGGCCGGCACGGCGGCGGTCCCTTGACAAATCCCGGTATACACCGCAATCGGTATGGGTAACATATTAATTGTCGATGATAATCCCTCGATCCTTAAATATATTGAGGACATCCTCGAGTCGAGCGGTCACAGCATCGTAAAATGCGCTGACGGAATGTCCGCTGTCCAGGCGGTGCATTCGGATTCGTTCGATCTGGTGATCTCCGACCTCGCCATGCCCGGCATGGACGGTTTCGAGCTCATATCCGAAATACGGGTCCTCTATCCGGATATCCCGATCGTCATCATCACCGGGGTCGGCGGGGTCGACGAGGCCGTCACGGCCATAAAAAAAGGCGCGAGCGATTTCGTCATCAAACCCTTCCAGCCGCAGGAATTCAAGGTCAAGGTCGAGCAGAACCTCGAGCATTACCGCCTGAAGAAAGAGATCGAGCGCCTGAAGCGCGACCGCGCGGCGCGCGGAGGTGTGACCATAGTCGGCGAGGGACCGGCCATGAAGAAGCTTAAGGCCACGATGAAGCAGGTGGCCCGCTCGAACGCTCCCGTCATACTCTTCGGTGAAAGCGGTACAGGGAAGGAGCTCGTGGCGCGCGCCATCCACGAGGAAAGCGAGCGAAGAGACAAGCTGTTCCTGCCCGTCGACTGCAGCGCCCTGAGCGAAACCATCATCGAGTCGGAGCTTTTCGGGCATGTGCGCGGCGCTTTCACCGGAGCGGACCGAACAAAAAAGGGGCTCTTCGAGGAAGCCAACGGCGGCACGGTCTTTCTGGACGAAATAGGGAACCTGACCTGGCAGACGCAGAGCAAACTGCTTCGATTTCTGCAGGAACGCGAAATCAAGCCGGTAGGCTCGAGCAAGGTGATGAAGATCAACGTGCGGATCATCAGCGCCACCAATGTCAATCTCCGCAAGGAAATCGAGAACGGGACGTTCCGCGAGGACCTCTTCTACCGTCTCTCGGGCATAGAGCTCCTCGTGCCGCCGCTTCGCGACCGGGTGGACGATATTCCGTACCTCGTCGAACATTTCATACGCAAGTATTCGCGCGAACTCGGAAAGAAGATCGACTTTATCGAGGATGAGGCCCTTGAAATCCTCAAGCGGCGCGCCTGGAACGGGAACGTCCGCGAGCTCGAGCATCTCATCGAATACGCGCTCGTGCTTGAAAGCCAGAACCGGATAGCGGCGAGTACAATCCTGCATATTCTTCCCGAAAGCAAGGATGGGGCTTCGGCGCCCGCTTCCTTCGAACCGGACCTCGCGCGGGCCGTATCTTCTTTCGAGAAGGAGCATATAGAGCGCGTCATCGACCTTGCGCGAAACAACAAGGCCAAGGCGGCGCGCCTTCTCGGCATCAGCCGCAGCGTGCTGTACGAGAAGATGAAGAAGTACAATATTGAATAGGCGTCGGCCCCGGGGCTGTGGCGGCGGAAAACCGGGGAAGGCCGGGTTTTTTCCGTGAAAGGCGCGCCCCCGCGCGCTATGCTGGAATGGGCCGATGTCCGGGACGTCCGCACTACACTGTTACGGGGAACGTATTTATGGCGCGATATAAGATTGACGGTGCGAAATTTCAGAGCGTCGAAGAACTCAAGGAAAGTCTGTGGCCGCTTTATGAGGGCAGGATGACGCGCGAGGAATTCGAGAAATATGTCGCGGAGAAAATGGAGGTGGTGGACTAGGCGACGTTCAGAAAAAGCCTGAAGATCGCCTCGGTAAAGCCCTCGGGCCCCCTCCTCTCGGTAACCATCACGTCCAGATCCGTTTCGATAACGCTTCCATCCGGTTTGCGCACCAGCACCGGGCGGTCGACGGCCTTCAGCATCGCCAGGTCGTTTTCGCTGTCCCCGATGCCCGTCGTCACGATTTTCGATCCGCCTGCCGCCGCATGGTAGTGTTGGAGTATCCTCGATACGGCCCGTCCCTTGTCCACGCCCGCAGTTCCCAGGTGGTAAAATCTTCCGCCCCGGGTTACGGCGAGGCCATGCGGCGCGAGCAGCCGGTCGGCCCTGCCGAGGTCCACGGGTGAGCCGTCGGCCGTAAGAAACGGCACGGTGAAAGAGCGCTCCCTGGCAAGTGCGGCGGCCGTGCGGTCGAGCCCGGTGAGGGCCGCGATCTCGTCGAGGGACATGTCGGCGAGGAGCCGCACCTTCGCGCCGATCGCGTGCTCGAGAAGACGGGCGCGCGCGGCGAGCCCGGCGGCGCTCAGTCCCATCGCCTCGATCCGCGCGTCTTGTCCATGTTCCGCCGGAAAGACAATCCCGCCGCCGTTCTCGCAGACGAAGGGTGCTGCGAGATCGAGCTCGCGGCGCAGCACCTCCATTTCGGCGGCGGTTTTACTTGAAACGAGAACAAGCGGAATGCCCGAGTCGCGCAGCAGCGTCAACCCCGGGATCGAGCGCTCGTAACTGTAGTCGTGGTGATCGAGCAGGGTGCCGTCCAGGTCGGTGAACACGATGTGGAAGGGGCGCCTATTCACGCGTGTCGTCCCTTATGAGGATGAATTCCACGCGGCGGTTGCGCCTTCTGTTCTCCGCGCCGGTATTGGGCAAAAACGGGGCGGTCTCGCCCATTCCCCTGAAGCTCAGGCGCTGTCGCGATATCCCCCTGGATACAAGGTAGTCCATGACCGCCTTGGCCCGTTCCTCGGAGAGCCGGAGGTTGTATTCCTCCTCGCCGACGTCGTCGGTGTGGCCCTCGATCCGGACGCTGTACGAACCGTAGCGGTCGAGTATGTCGGCCACGCGGCGGAGGACGGGGAAGGCCTTCCCCGTGAGCCGCGCGCTGTCGAATGCGAACTCGATGTTGCTGATCCGTATTCTCAGGCCCCTCTCGGTCACCATCACCAGCACGTCGACCGGGAGCCGGAGCTTCCTGCTCTTTGCGTGATTTCCGGCGACATCGTAGGCCTCCATTTCGATAAAATAATCGGCGGCCGATTCGACGAGTTCGCCCCCGGTGCTCATGCCGTCCCACAGGATCTCGGGGGCCGGGGCGCCCTGTCCTCCGAACGATTTGAACAGGTCTCCGGCGTTGGAATAAATCGAAAGCGACCATCGCGCGATTCCGAACCCGTCGTTCGCCGAAGGATACAGCGAGAGCGTGTCGTTCGAGCCGTCGCCGTCGGGGGAGAAAAGCGACGGCGCGTAACGCAACGAAACCGAGGGAGGTGTGCCGTCGAGAACGATCTCTTTTGCGTATGACGAGGGAGTGTTCCCGCTGGCGAAGCGCGTCGTCAGCGTATAATAATACAC
>CAZEAH010000372.1:0-3843 GCA_964510075.1 uncultured Leptospirales bacterium
GCGCCCGTTCACGCTTGCGCTCCTCACGGGCCAGTCGCTCGCCCATCCGAAGCGATTCGTTTCGGGCTATTGCGTACAGCCAGGTCGATAATTTCGCGTCGCTTCTGAACGAGCCTTTGACCAGCGAGCGGTAGGCGCGAAGGTAGGTCTCCTGCGCCACGTCGTCGATCGCTCCGTGGAAACGCGCGGCGAGGTGCTTTTCGATCGCCGAAAGCACCACCCCCTTGGTCTCGTGCACTATTTCTCCGAACTCCCGTTCCGTCATGGCCTGTCCACCTGTAACGACATTGCTTTCCATCGGTTCTTGTATAAGTATACCTTGCGTCCGCGACAAATGCAAGCCGCCGCGGGGAGATCCCCCCGCGACGGAGAGTGCGCCCCTTACCTCATTTTGCCGTCATAAGGGCAGTCCGGCCTCATACCCATACCCCGCTTTTCCGAGCGCAGTTTGGTCTTCTGTTCCTTTGTCAGCACCTTCTCGATGTCCAGGCGGTGCTGAATGCGAAGCACCCTGGTTTCCACCTGAAGATCGGAGAGCTCCTTCAGCACTTTTCGCGCGGCGTTGATGTCCACCTCGTCTTCAAGCAATATCTTTTTCAGCTGGATATGCTTCGGCGACATCTTTTCGTCGTATTCGAGAAAGCGCTTCTTGTACTCCAGGTTGATCGCGGCGATTTTGTTCACCTGGTCGTCGTTGAGGCCCAGCGCGGACTTCATGCGCGCGGGATCACCGTAAAAAGGACCGTGGCCCTCCATCATCATACGGTCACCCTTCATCCCCTTGTGATACCCGTCTCCGCGACCGCTGCGATCTCCCCTCTGTGCGAACAGCGCCTGTCCGCCCGCCAGAACGAGCACGAGCGCCATGGCCGTTATCAGTTTTCCTGTCTTCATGTTGAACGTCCTCCTTGCCTGATTTGCCTCTTAGACCCGCACTTGGGCGCGATGGTTCCATCCTCATCAATTTTCCTTGACTTTTGTACCGCCGTCGGTACACCGGGGTATCCCGAACGGCCCTGTGTGGGGCGGGCGGGAAACCTCGCATACAACGGTTGCCCTATGGAACAGAAACTCGAAGCGATCCGCGCCGCCGCCACTCAACAGATATCCGCGGCCCAGTCCATCGACGAACTCGAAGCGATCCGCGTAAAGGTGCTCGGCCGCAAGGGAGAGCTCACCGCCATACTGCGCACGCTGGGCGAGCTCTCCCCGGAGGAGCGCTCGCGCGTCGGCCAGACGTCGAACCAGGTAAAGGCCGCACTGGAGTCCCTTCTTGAGAGCAGGAAGGCCGAGCTGCTCGACTCGCGCATCAACGAAACCCTTAAGGAGGAGTGGCTCGACGTGACCCTGGCCGCTCCGGGCTCGTCGCGCCCGTTCGAGCCGGGGCGCCTGCACCCTCTCTCGCAGATACAGTACGAAATAGAGGACATCTTCACCTCCATGGGCTTCACCGTCCTCGACGGCCCCGAGGTCGAGACCGACTACTACAACTTCGAGGCGCTCAACATTCCGGCGCACCATCCCGCGCGCGACATGCAGGACACCTTCTGGACCGAGGACGGCAACCTGCTGCGCACGCACACCTCGGCAATTCAGGTGCGCGGCATGGAGAAACTCACGCCGCCGTTTCGGGTAATCGGACCAGGGCGCGTATTCCGCTATGAGGCGACCGACGCCTCGCACGAAAACACCTTTTATCAGGTTGAGGGGATGATGGTCGACCGCGACATATCGGTGGCCGATCTGATCTATTTTATGAAGGTTCTTTTAAAGGAAATTTTCGGGCGCGAGGTGACCATCCGGCTTCGGCCGGGCTATTTCCCCTTCGTGGAGCCCGGTTTCGAGCTCGACATCCACTGCCTCATCTGCGACGGCAAGGGCTGCAGCGTCTGCAAGAGGACCGGCTGGGTCGAGCTATTGCCCTGCGGCCTGGTCCACCCCAACGTACTGCGCTACGGTAAGATCGATCCCGACAAATGGTCGGGCTTCGCCTTCGGGCTGGGCATGAACCGGCTGGTCATGATGCGCTACGGCATCAACGACATTCGCCACTTCCTGAGCGGCGATATCAGATTCCTCAGGCAATTCTAGCGAGGTACTCCCCATGTGGCTCTCTTTCAATATACTCTCACGTATGGTCGATCTTTCCGGGCTCGATCCCGACGAGGTGGCGCTCAGGCTCACGATGTCCACGGCCGAAACCGAGGGCGTGGAGCGCATGAACGCGCACCTTGACACAATCATCGCCGCAAAGCTCCTCGACGTGCGGCCACACCCCAATGCCGACAAGCTCACGCTCTGCGACGTGGACACGGGAAGCGAAAAGCTCCGCGTGGTCTGCGGCGCGCCGAACCATAAAAAGGGCGATATTGTGGCGCTGGCGACCGTGGGCACGCGGTTCGGCGAGGAATTCACGGTAAAAAAGACGAAGATCCGCGGCGAGGACTCCTCGGGCATGCTCTGTTCCGAGAAGGAGATGGGTCTTTCGGACGACCACTCCGGAATCATGATACTGCCTCCCGACACGAAGCTCGGGTCGACGATGAGCGAACTGTTCCCGGCCTGGCGCGATACCCGCATCGAAATCGACAACAAGTCGATCACGCACCGACCGGACCTGTGGAGCCACGCGGGCTTCGCCCGCGAGATCGCGGCGCTTTACGGCCGGGAATACAGGAACCCCGTCGACATGTCGATCGCGAAGGCCTTCCCGCCGGACGCGTCCTTCGGCGTGCGTATCGACTCGCCCGGCGGCGCGCCGCGCTACTGCGGTCTTTCGGTAAAGAACATTAAGATAGCGGAATCGCCCGAATGGCTTAAGGCCGCCGTGAGCGCGATCGGAATGCGCCCCATCAACAACATAGTGGACATCACCAACTATGTGATGGTGGAGATCGGCCAGCCCATGCACGCCTTCGACCGCAAAAAACTGAGAGGCGACACCATCATCGTGCGCATGGCGGCGAAGGGCGAAAAGCTCACGACGCTCGACGGCGAGGACCACGAGCTTATGGAAGAGGACGTCGTCATCGCCGACCGCGACGGCGCTGTGGCGCTGGCGGGGGTGATGGGCGGCGGAAACAGCGAGATAGAGGACTCCACCACCGAGATCGTGCTGGAGGCCGCGAACTTCAATCCCGTGAACATCCGCAAGACCGCCGCGCGCTACGCGATGCGCACCGAGGCCGCCATCCGCTTCGAGAAGGCGCTGGACCCGACCCTCTGCGAGGCGGCAATCATCCGATCGTACGACCTCATCAAGCAGATCATCCCGCAGGCCGAGGCCTCCAGCCGCATCGTCGACGCCTCCCCCGTAAAGGCGGAACCGGTCCGCGTGAAGACCTCCATGGACTTCATTCGAAAAAAGATAGGGCATCCGATCGACGACGCGCGCATTCGCGGCATTCTGACAAGCCTCGACTTCCAGGTGAAGGGCGATGCGGGCGCGCTCGACATCGGCGTGCCCGGCTACCGGGCCACGCGCGACGTGTCCATCCCCGACGACATCGTCGAGGAGGTCGGCCGCATCTACGGCTACGACAACATTCCGCCCCGCGCGCCCATGGTCCCCTGCGCGCCTCCTCCCGCCAACGAGAAACGGGCGCTCGAGCGGCGCGTCAAACAGATACTCTCGCGCGACCATAACCTGATCGAGGTCAGCAATTACTCCTTTGTGGGCGAGGAGCTCCTCAACCGCCTGAAGGTGAACGAGGACGCCGAACTGCGTCTGAAAAATCCGCTTTCGCAGGAGCAGGACCGCCTGCGTCGAAGCCTCGTGCCGAACATCATCCGAAACATCGAGCTCAACCAGCGGTATAACGACTCGTTCCGCATCTACGAGGT
>CAZEAH010000373.1:0-3842 GCA_964510075.1 uncultured Leptospirales bacterium
ATTCAGGGCCGTCGCGTCTCTGTTCAGCCGGGCCGACGCCCTCGACCACAGGCGGGCGGTTTACGGCTCGATACACGACGGGGAATCTATTGTGGACGATGTCGTTGTGGTGACCTACAGGGGGCCCTCGAGCTTTACGGGCGAGGACATGGCCGAGATCTCATGCCACGGAAATCCCGTCGTTGTGAACAGAATTCTCGGCCTTCTGCTTTCGCGCGGTCTACGCATCGCCGGGCCGGGCGAGTTCAGCAGCCGCGCGTTTCTGAACGGCAAGATCGACCTTACCGAGGCCGAGGCGATAAACCATATCATCACTGCGCTCGGGGAATGGGAGATTGAGGCCGCCGTCAGGCAGATGCACGGTTCCCTCCGCCGGGCAATTGACCAAATCCGCGAGAGTATCGTCGAACTGAAGGCGGATATAGAGTGCGGCATCGATTTTGCGGATGAAGACATTGAATCCGTCGGCGCGGAGGACGCCCTCTCAAGGCTCGGCACGGTCAGGGCGCTCGTTGAGTCCGTTCTCCGCCGCTGCAGGCTCGGCGAACGTGTGAGCCGGGGTATCGACCTTCCCATAGTGGGCAAGCCCAATGTCGGCAAGTCGAGCGTGCTCAACCTCATGCTCAACGCGGAACGCGCTATCGTTTCGGCCATACCGGGGACCACGCGCGACACAATAAGCGAGAGTATCCGTCTGGGTGGACTTCACATCAACCTTATCGATACCGCGGGGATCGACGTTCCCTCCTGCGAGATCGAGGAGATCGGGATAGGCTTGAGCCTTGCGCGGATAGCGTCGTCGTCGATTCTCCTTGTTGTGATAGACGCGTCGAGCGGTATTCGCGATGAGGACCGCAGGGTCCTCGAGGAGACCGCGCGTAAAAAACGGATCATTCTTCTCAACAAGGCCGACCTTGTTGACGACGCGGCGCTCGCGCGGCTGCGGACGGAGCTCGGCGGAGAAGGGATTGCGTTCTCGGCGACGACAGGCGCCGGATTGAAAGAACTCGAAACCGCGATCGCCTCGGCGCTCGCAGGGGATTTTGCCGATCAGAAGGATTTCTTCGTTGCCGACGTCCGCATGATTGCGCGTCTGGAGGAGGCGCTTGTGACGATCGCAAGGACCGGTGATATTATCGGTGCCGGCGAGCCGTACGAGATAATTGCCTTCGAACTGCAGTCCCTTATGGACACCCTCGGGGCGGTGACGGGTGTGGTGACGGCCGATGACGTACTCAACTCCATATTCTCACGGTTTTGCATAGGGAAGTAGACCTGACTTGTCGTTGGCGACAATGTCATTGATGTATGGAGCTACTATCGCGCGATAGCCTGTCGGATCGTTCGTAACGTTCCTCATGAGCTCATCGTGCCGCCTGAGGGCGTCCCGCGCGCCCGCGGCGTTCCCCTGCCGCGCTCGAAGGCGGGCCAGCCGATAGAGCGCGATGCCGCGCTCGTTGAAGGCGATGGGCGCCGCGAGCAGGCCCTCGAGCGCGCGGCAGGCCTCCGCGAGTTTTCCTTTTTTTTCGAGCTCTCCCGCGGCAATGATGTTCGGGTTCACGTCGAGGGGCGTGCCCTTGAGTCGTTCCTTCCGTATGGCGTCGAGCGTCCGTTGGAGCCGTGCCGTACCGGTGGGTTTCATCTCCGCG
This sequence comes from uncultured Leptospirales bacterium, assembly GCA_964510075.1. Taxonomy (GTDB): domain Bacteria; phylum Spirochaetota; class UBA4802; order UBA4802; family UBA5368; genus MVZN01. The sequence goes on from CAZEAH010000373.1 coordinate 1,650, forward strand.
AGCATTTTTTTCATTTCGGGGGTCGAGCGCAAAGGGTCGAACAGGGGTTCGCGGAGTATAAGCGCGCGCGAGTTGAGCCCCAGCCGGACGGCTTCGTCAAGTGAACGCAGCGCACCGACGGAGTCTCCCCCGCGGAGCAAAACGAGTGAGCGTTCGTACGCGAGCCAGCGGTCGGGCCCGCCGGCTGAAATCGCATCGAGGAATTCTCCCGCGGCGGCGGGATTATGGGAAATCAGCCCGCGGTACAGATATGGCAGTGCGGCGCGCTCGCCGCGCGCGAACGCCTCGCGGTAGAGCGCAATGGCCTTTGCCGGGCGTTTTTCGATCTCTTCGAGTTTCCCGGCGTTGACGAGGGCCCGGCCGCGTAGCGCGCGGTCCTTCATCAGAGAGGACAGCATGCGCTGCGCCTCGGAGCGGCTTTCGGTGTAATACGTATAGAATACATCGTGGAATGGGTCCCGCGCGGCGGGAGCGCTTGAGGCGGACGGGTGCGCGGTCGCGATAAGACACGCGGCCGCACAGCACAGCGGTATCGTAAGCCTTCTCATCATGTCCTGCGCCGTTGCCCCGAAAGAAAAACTCTTGAAATGCCCGTCAATGAAGGTACAACTGAGCGCATGGCGCCTTCGGCGCGAGGCGCTCGATGGTCTTCTAACCGATCCCATCCATCGGTTCAAGTGAAATTTGCCGCACTGTTCGCCGGATTTCCGGTTTCGGGAGATGCGTATGAAAAGGTGTGCCGCGGTCCTTGTCGTGTTCATCGCCGCCTGCGCGTCGCCGTCCGCTCGCGGAGGGCCGGAGGACGTTATAGAGGGCAGGCCCGGGCGCCTTCCGCTTGCGCTGCGTTTTCCGTTCGGCTGCGGCGATGAATGGAAGGGAGGCGTGAAGCACATTGACGCCAAGCCGGTTAAAGATGTGTGTGACCGATGGAACCTCGCCCGGCATTATCATCTCATCGGGAATCTTCCCGATAGTCCGGCAAAAGCGGCGGTCCAGTATGAGGCGCTCGCCGACGGCGATGGAGAACGGTCCGCGATTGCCAGGAACAATCTCGCGTGTCTGCGGATTGACAGCGGCAGGTTTAAGGAAGCCGAAGCCATTCTGCTCGCGATTATCGGGGGTCGCGATGCGATCATTCCCGCCTATTACAATCTCTATATCCTCTACCGGTATGCCGGAAGGCTCGAGGACGGCGCCAGAACCCTGCTCTTGATGAAGGAGCGCTTCCCCGGGAACAGCTATGCGGATCTGGAGCTGGGAGACATTTTTCGTGACAGGGAGGATTTCGTTACGGCCGAGCGTTTTTACAGGGACGCGCTCGGTGCCGATCCGGATAACCCCGTTGCGGTGCATCGCATGGCGCTCCTTTTGGAAAAAACCGGGCGGCATGACGAGGCGGAGGTTTTTTATCGTCGCTGTATGAGATCGTTTCCTCATTACCGCCAGGCGTATATTGATTATTCCTCAATGCTTTTGCGCCGGGGAAGGAACGAGGAAGCCGGCAAGGTCCTGAACAGGGCCGTGCGCCTTTTCGGGCCTGACGTCGGTACGGGGAGATAAATGATGCTCGGAGGCGCGCGGCGAATACTTATTGCGGGGATCACATTGGCGATAACGCTGGGATGGTACGCCCGGGCAGGGACGGCCGCCATTTCAACGAAGCCGTTCCTGCCGGCCGAGAAGCTGCTCTGGCGGGGAGACTATCGCGGCGCTTTAGCGGAGGTCGTGCGGGAGGCGACGGGCATTGATGATCCCGCGCTCCTGGAATATGGCCTCTTCGTGATGGCGGAAACGCTTCGATACCCGGAGATGATTGATGACGGTATTGCCGCGTGCGAAAGTCTACGCACCGCAAACGCGGCGTTCGCAAGGCATGAAGATCTCGGTGCGCGCCTGAGCATACTGCATTCCTGGCTCTCGCTTCGCGCGGGAGATATATCGACCGCGGAAAAAGCTCTTCGAAAGCTCGGTTTTATACGCGAGTTCAGGATGATTGGACCCTTCTCCGTGGAGGGCGCGAAGGATTTCAACGCGAATCGACGTGCGGCCGAAAGCCATGGGGTACCGTCGATCCATACCGGCAAACTGTATCCGGTCCGCTGGTTCGGCGCGCGCACCAACCGTCTTGGAATACTCGATGTTGGGTAAAGAAACCTCGATTCGGCGGACGTGCGGTATTATCTGGAAGCCGAA
>CAZEAH010000374.1:0-3841 GCA_964510075.1 uncultured Leptospirales bacterium
GGGTATCCTTCCGCGTGCACGTACGAGATTTCCTTGAGCTTGAGCGCTCCCTCGAGCGCCACGGGGAAATGGATGCCGCGCCCCAGATAGAGAAAATTGCGGCTCTCGCGGTATATGGCGGCGATCTTTCTGATGTGAGCCTCCCCGTCCAGTATCTTCGCGACGTATTCCGGAACCCTCATGAGGTCCTCAATTATTCCGCGGCCCTTTTCCGCCGTCATGTCCCTGCGGCGCGAGAGCAGAATCGTGATGAGGATGAGCACCGTTATCTGAGAGGTGAAGGCCTTGGTCGAGGCCACGCCTATTTCGGGACCGGCGTGGATGTAAACGCCGCCGTCGCTCTCCCGTGCGATGGTGCTTCCCACTACGTTGGTGATTCCCAGCACCCTCACCCCTCGCGCCTTCGCCTCTCTGAGCGCAGCCAGCGTGTCGGCCGTCTCCCCGGACTGACTTATCACGATCACCAGGTCGCCTTTTCGGAGGATGGGCCGGCGGTAGCGGAACTCAGAGGCGTACTCGACCTCAACCGGTATTCGCGCGTACTGCTCGATGAGGTACTCGCCCACAAGCCCGGCGTGCCACGAGGTCCCGCAGGCGATGAAAATGATGCGCTCGATCGAGTTAAGCTCGTCATCCGTAAGCCTGAGGCCGTCAAGCCTCGCCGTACCGAGATCCGGAAGCACCCTTCCCCGGAACGCGTTGAGTATGGTCTCCGGCTGCTCGTGGATTTCCTTGAGCATAAAATGGTCGTATCCCTGCTTTTCGATGAGGGCGATGTCCCAGTCGATGTCCTCGACGGTTTTGCTTTTTCTGTTCTTTTCCAGGTCGTAGGTGCGGTATTCGCCGGCGGTTATTTCGAGCATCTCGTTGTCTTCGAGATAGATGACCCTGCGGGTATGCTCCACAATGGCGCTCGCGTCCGATGCGAGTATCATCTCATCGTCCCCCACCCCGAGAATCAGGGGGCTTCCGCGGCGCGCGGCTATTATTCTTTCGGGCTCGTCGCTGGATACGACGGCTATTCCGAATGTGCCCTCTATTTTCGAAAGCGCCTTCATCACCGCGTCGATGAGCGTGTTGTTCGCGTAATAGTACTCGATGAGGTGGACGACCACCTCGGTATCGGTGTCGCTCGAGATGGTATGCCCCTTGTCAAGAAGGGTCTTTTTAATCGAGGCGAAGTTCTCTATTATTCCGTTATGCACCAGCGCTATCTTTCCCGCGCAGCAAATGTGCGGATGTGCGTTTCGGTCCGAGGGCACGCCGTGGGTCGCCCAGCGTGTGTGTCCTATGCCCGTTCGGTAGCGCTCGAGCGCCGTGTAATCGAGGATCCCTTCGAGGTCGGCGATTTTCCCCTGTTTCTTCCGGTAATAAAGACCGCCGTCGACCAGAGCGATGCCGGCGGAATCGTAGCCCCGGTACTCGAGCCTCTTCAGGCCCCTCACGATTATTCCGGCCGCGCTGCGCTTGCCGACGTATCCGATTATTCCGCACATGGCATATGCTCCTTTTATCAATCACCGGGTTCCTTCGCCGGAGCGTCCTTGTTGGCGCCCCGGGGAGAAACCGGCTGAAGATCCTCGAGAACAATGACCACCGACCGCGGCGGGCCGTCATCGAGTCTGAACCTTTTGAGCTTTCCTTCGAAGGAGACCAGCACCGGCCCCCTCCACCACCGCGGAGGCCCGGCGGCCTCCCCGCCGGCAATGGTTATAAGATCTGGCTCGGACAGTTCTCCCCTGACCTCAAGCCATGCACCATACCGGAATGTACACGCGAAACGCCGCGCGGTAAGCGCCTCGGGATACACGAGCGGATAATCGAACGCCGTGGCGATTTTTTCTCCTACTCTGCCTGACAGAAAATTCTCGAGCTCACGACGGTAGAAACGTCTACTGCCGAAAAGCCCACGATCCCAATTGCGGTAGTGCGTTTGCATCATTCGGCGGATCCGATGCGCTTCCGAATCGGCAGGACCGGTCGTTTCGGCCCCTTTCAGGTGTGTCATTTCGCCCACTGACACAAACAACAGCGATATGGCAAGTACGCGTAACAGGTGGTCTGTTATTTTCAATTACGGACTGTCTGTCTCCGATTATTTACCTCCTGGCCGCACCATCCAATGGAAAGGCTCCGTCGCGGAGCAAAGATGCAGCATGTAACCACCGCGGCCGAAACCGTTACATTGGATGAACAGGACGGTATTACGCTTCGACTATCGCCTCCGCGGGGCATACATCGACACAGGACCCGCAACTGGTGCAGATATCGGCGTCGATCACGTAGGTCTCCTTCCCTTCCTTTATTGCCGAGACCGGACACTCGTCGGCGCAGGTCCCGCACATTGTGCAGTCATCGGTGATCTTGTAAGCCATGGCATCCTCCAAAAAAAAGTTTCCCACGCTATAACCGGAAAGATAAAAGTCAAACCAAAATTGCCGCGGCGGACAATCACAGAAGCAGGAATATAAGGATAACGATCAATAATACGACCACGCCCGCCACAATACCGATCACCATGCTGCTCGACGCCTGACGCATCTTTTCTTCAACCACCGGGTCTCCCGTCTTGATCCGTATGTCCTGCTCCTCCTCCGCTTTTCCCAGGATTCCTTTTGCGATATGGACGAAAACCTTGTATCCTTCCTTCGGATGGTGCTTGATCGAGTAAACCGTGGCGCCGACGGGCTTTACTTTGTCCGCCGTTATCAGGTTGAGCTGCTTCAGTATCTTATATGCCACGGGATTGGAGCTGTCGAGCATCACCTGCACGTGGTCGCCCGGCCTGAGGCTGGATATATTGCGCCCCCGGGTGGGAGAAAGTATAAGATCGCAATTGATAAGCTTCATGCCGCCCGGAGCCTCCTCCCTGGCCGGCGCTTCCTGGGCCTCGGTGGATCGCCTCTGGGCCCGTGTTCCCGGCTTGAGCAGAAGCTCCATCCGGAGGGAATTCATCAGCAGAGAATCGGCCTCGGCGTCCACTCCGTCGCCGATGCCGGCCGCGAGCAGAGCCGTTACCGCCCTTCCCGCGAGGGCCCGGTCGCCTTTTGAGGCCGCCTCGGCAAGCTGTGCCGGATTCGCCCGGCGCAGCACGCTTTCGATTCTGGCAGCGGCCTGGTCGTCGAAAGATTCGGCGTCCATCAGCGATTCGAGATCGTCCATGAAATCCGAAATAGGAGCGAGGATATCCGTGTCTTTAAAGGCCCGGTCCGGTCCGACGGCCAGAAAGACGTTGTTGACCGACTTGCTCACCATACCGTATATAATAAGACCACGCCCGAACAGCCGCTCCCCGCGCTCGAAGGCGAATTTAATGAGGGCGACATCGTTCACCGCCCCCTTCACCACGCTTTCGGCGATGTCGTTCCTGTTATTCACGTAGGGAAGGACGAGCTTTATCTTTTGTGCGAAGGTCATCTTCTCGACCTCGTCCTCGACCATGAGCTCGGAGTACTGACCGTAACTGACCGGCTCGAAATCGAGCTGGGCCTCAGTCTTGTCCAGCGCGAGCGCCTTCTCGATCACCTTCTTTATGTAGTTTTCGGCGGTCCCTATGTCCTTCGCCTGAATATTCGCCACGATGGCCCGCATGGTTTCCTGAGTGACCACTCCGTCGATGTTGGCTTTAAGCTTTCCGTGAAGATCGACATTGAGCTCCAGGCGGGAGATGCCCTGCATAATCGCCTTTACCAGTTCGCCGTGGGGACGGGCGAGCTTTTCGCGTACCAGATCCTGCCCCACCGCAACGATCGAGAAAGACCCGAGATAATTCAGCCGCGCCGCGTCGATGTAAGCGACAAGCAATCCCGATGAGGACTGCCGCGGCAGGTTGATTTTCACC
>CAZEAH010000375.1:0-3839 GCA_964510075.1 uncultured Leptospirales bacterium
ATTATAAACCGTATTGGTGATAATGTTCAATTTTCCCAACATTCCGGAATGACCCGGATATTTAATAACCCGTCCCGAATGGGGTAAATAACGCGCGTGGTCAGAAAATCACGATATCCCGGCAAATCGTTGTTTCAGGACGTCAATTCCTTCCACCCTCCCCGTTAACGGGTCAGGATGACGGTTCCGTCCGGTGACGCAATGAAGCCCTCACTTTTTCTTTCGTCTTAGCGCCCGGGAAAATCCCGATAAGCGAAGGCGGGTAACGCCCGCGCTACGCGCCTATCCCCGGAATTTTGAACCGAATCACCACTTCGCCGGTCTCGCGGTCAATGCTGATTTTTTTGGAGTCCGATTCCGGGACCAGCGGTTTTCCCGTCGCCACCTGCATAATTCCGCTTAAAAAGGCGATACCCTGCTCCAGTACGCCTTCCAGTTTCTCCGTCGTTTCAGGCGCGGCGTCCCCCGCGCCGGGGGATTCTTTCGTCCCGGTTTCCGCCGGGCGGGGCGAGTGGGTAATATCCCGCACGTCCTCCTGTTCCAGGATATCGACGGTCTCCTCCGCTTCGATATCGACCCCCGCCCCGTCTTTTGACAGAACCGCGGGGTTCAGAAAGCAAGGGGTCGATTCGGATATATCCTCCGTGGGGGAATGTCCCCGTCCGGCGAGGATCGGATCCTCGGTAAACATGGCCCTGAGGCCGTTGATGAATTCCTCTTTTTTCTCACGGCTGAACTCGACCGAGGAGCCCTCGCCTTCAATCACGGCGTTGAAAAGGTCCTGCTTCATGTGTATCCCCGCGAACACGCTTTCCTCTATGGAGCGCCTGGCGATGAGGTTGATGACGTTCACCGACGCGCTCTTCTGCCCTATCCGCATGACCCTGCCTATCCTCTGGGAAAGCCTGGCCGGGTTCCACGGAAGTTCCACGTTGATCACACAGTCCGCGTTCTGCAGATTAAGGCCCACGCCGCCGGCGTCGGTGGATAGAAACACGCGGCACTCCGGGTTGGACATGAACTCACTCACTAGGTCCTGCCTCTTTTCCACGGGCACCCTGCCGGTAAATTCAACAAATGGGATACCAAGCCCGGAGAGCATGTTCCCTATGAGATAAGTCATGGTGGTCCATTCGGTGAACATCACGGCCTTGCGCCCGTTGTCGATTACGATGTCGGAAAGTATGTTCTGGAGCTCAGAGAGTTTGGGCGAGAGATTCGTTTTACGGTCGATCAGATACGTCGAGTTGCATACCATCCGCATGGCCGTGAGCATCTGGTGAATACGCTTGATGTCCATGGGCGTATGGAATTTTTTCGACAGGATCGGAAGGAGCATCCGCGCATAACCCTGGTGAATGTCGTACTGTTCGGCCGTGAGCTCGATATAGTAGTTGTTCGTCACCTGGGCGGGAAGCGAATCGAGAACATCTTCCTTTTTCCGCCTGATAACGACGTTTTTCAATTTGCGGTTGAGCCCGTCAAGGTTCTTATATCCTTTCACCTTCGACTGCTTGCGCCGGTCCAGCAGGTAGTGTTCCGCGGCGAAAAGCCAGAGGGGAGAGAGCATCTCCGGATCCGCGAACTGCATGATCGAATAAAGATCCTCAAGCTTGTTTTCGAGCGGGGTACCTGTCAGAACGATTGCCTGGCGGCGGGGGATTGACGAGACCGCCTCGTGCGTCCTGGTTTCGAAGTTCTTGATCCTTTGGGCCTCGTCGAGTATCACGAGGTCCTGCCTGGACCTCCTTATCGAGAGTATGTCGCGCAGCACCGCCTCGTAATTCGTGATGACGAAATACTCGTTGGAACTCTCGTAGATTTTCTGACGCGCGCTTCTCGCGCCGGACACGATCACCGCGTTCTCGCCGGTGAATTTCTCGATCTCGCGCTTCCATTGCTCTTTAAGCGACGAGGGCGCGATGATGAGCGCCCGGGAAAAACCGAACAGGTCCCTCTTCAACACCGCGAGCGCAATGGCCTGCAGGGTCTTGCCCAGACCCATTTCGTCCGCAATGACGACCGATTTCTTAAAAAGGCCGAAATCGATCCCCTCTTTCTGATACGGATAGAGCTCGGTCCTGATTTGGGAATAGTCGGATTTGTGTTTTTTCCTCACGCTTTCGAGTTCCCTGTCGAACAGGGATTGCTGCACTTTGTAATACAGGAACTCATCGATCCGGACAGCCTTGTTTTCCTTCAACCGTTCGCTCATCTCGAAGAAATCGCACAGGTTGTCCCTCTTGTAGATTCCCTTCGGGTCGAAATACTCATCAATGATATCGCGGCTTTGCGCGTCGAGAGCGTCCGGTTCCGCGTAATATTTCGGCTTGGCAGCGTATGCGTCCCAATGAAAATGCGCGAAAGTCAATCGCTCCCGCGACGCTTCTTCGGAAAAATTCTTTTCGGACCGGAACCGTTCGAGCAGATGCAGCGTATGCTTGCACGCGCCGAGGTGATTGCTCTGATAATCGGGGCAGGTGCAGTGTCCCGTGCCCGCGATGGGATCGTATATGGTGATAAGATATTGTTTCCCTTTCGCGGTCGTCACCAGGTGCTCTCCCTTGTACGTATCGCCCCGTGTAACGGTAAAGCGCTCCGTTTCCGCCTTTTTCGCGCGCGACTCCAGGGCCATGTCCCTGATTTCATCGAACCCGAGATAATCACCGGTCGTTTCGGTGTCCGCGCGGGTATCACCGCCGGATTTACTCAGACGCACGGCCGCGTCCAGACACGCCGCGACCGTATGTTTGCATCCCTTGCGCGGAAACGGACAGGAGCAGGAGTGGACAACTTTTCCTTCCTCCACCGATATGGTGATTTCATAATCCCCGTATTCGCCGTCCACGGAATACACGAATCTCCCTTTCGCGGGATTGAATTCCTTCAGCATATAATTTCCCAGGCGATATATATTTTCGCCGCGCTGGTAGATCACCGGGGAATTCGCTATTTTATTCCTGATATGGTCGATGGTGAGAATGGTCATGTAGTATTCCTCCCCCTGCCCTCAATGATTACCGCCGGTTCATGAGTCACCCGCCTGCAATTCACATGAGATTGAGGCCAACGGCGGGTCCTTGGTTTTCTTTTACGTCGCGCGGATGCATCATTAAAGAAGCCTCGGGAAAAACCAATACTCTTTTTCGCCTGATCAATGAATTTTTTTATTTTACCGTAAATATTGCGGGCCCAGGAGGTTTATCCCCAAGGGAGATATGATGGGGAATACGGCGTCATACGGGATGCTGAGAGGTCTTAACCCAGCTCCCCTTCACATCCTCCACGCCATGAATGGCGCCATACTCGCAGACCTTCACGCATTTGAGGCAGCCGGTGCACTCCCCGGCGTTCGCGATTACCGCGTGCCTGTGAAAGAAGAAGTCGATTTTTCCGATAACCTCGCGCGGGCAGGCCTCGACGCACTTCCAGCAGGCCTCGCACGCGCGCGTGTGGAGGCGGATGAAGCGGGTGCCCGTACGAGCGCGCCGGCGCGCCACCCCGCGCGTTTTGTGTTCCGCGCGCGACCGGCCGTTCGGCGGTACGGTGTGATTGTTCATGGATTCCTCTCCGTTCGGGTTCCGGGGTAGTGTGCGTATTTCTATAGACGCAGCGAGAGCGGATTTTTTGCACGGAAAACGCGGCACTCCGGGGGCACAGGCGGACGTTCCCCGGATGCCCGCGACAGCAGACGAGTCATCCGACGCACACCAGGCTGATCACATAGAAACCCGGAACCTCTTCTAAAACAGCTGGTTCCAGTTTTTTTCGGTACCGGATCTCTTGAACGTTCGCATCATCCAATCACCGCAACGCATTGCGTTAATAATGTCAAGCGT
>CAZEAH010000376.1:0-3823 GCA_964510075.1 uncultured Leptospirales bacterium
CGTCGCCGCGCCCGGCCGTGGGACGACGATTTACTGGACCGGGAAGGCGTCTCAGCCCAGCGACCTCCGCGTCATGGCGAGGAACTCCTCGAAGAGCATCTCGGGGGTGATTCCGTAGACCTCGCGGAAGGACTGCCTGCGCATCTGGATAATCTGCATCACGCCGATCACCTGTCCCCACAGGAGCAGCATGAGCTGACGCGCGGTAAGCTTCGAGCGGATGAGGCCGCGCTCGATGTCCCGCTCGATGACCCGGGTTACGATGGCGCCGTATTCGCGCGAAAGCGCCTGGCACTGCGCACGAAAGCCGACATCGTCCTCGGAGGGCTGGTCGGAGGCGTACCGGTACATGGTGGACTCGTAGGTCATGAGAAGCGCGAGGTGTCCGGGATGGTCCAGCGAGAACTGGTAAAACGCCCGGCCAAGGCCGATGGAAAGGGGCTGGTCGTCCGGCACGGGCCCCGCGACCGCCGCCTCCAGCGCCGCCTTAAAGAGGACCTGTCCCCGGCGTACGACCGCGAGGAAGAGCTCGTCCCGGTCCTTAAAATAGATGTAGATGCTGCGCTTGGTGTAGCCCGCCGCGCGGGCGATGTCGTCGACCGTGGTGCGCTCGTATCCGCGGGTAAAGAACAGCTTCTCCACGATATCGATGATGCGGTTCATGCGCTGTTCGCGTTCCCAGGCCTTGCGTTCGTCGCTTTTTACCGTGCGTTGTTTCTTCTGCATTGTCCCGTCCGTGGTGCGGCTCCTCTGGTTCTTTCTATAAATATCGGCTTTATCCCGTCATTGCGAGCCCCGGGCCGTATCGGGGCGGTGCACACTCAAACAGCAACCGGCTTCATACCAGTGACGCGGTGCCTTTTGAGATCGCCACGTCGGCCTGCGGCCTCCTCGCGATGACAGAGAGGAGGTGCCGTATGCCATCGAGGCGTTGTCCCCGGCTGTATCCTGTCATTGCGAGCCCCGGGCCGTATCGGGGCGTGGCAATCTCTCTATGAGTAAGGCTCCATGAATCAACGCGGTGCCTTTTGAGATCGCCACGTCGGCGCGCGCTCCGCGATGAGCTCCAGGTTCCACATACTATCGCCGGGTTCGATTTTCAAACATCGGTCACTTTTTCTGTTGACAAAACACAAGCTTGCTATAATTTGCAATAAAGTATAATTAATTACATCATGGTGCAATACAATAACGATGCAAGCGAAAAATTCATTTCATTCAGACCGGAGTCCGGAAAGGCGGATCTGCATCATGTCCGCGTCAGCCGGGATTTCCCGTCGTTCCACGGCGGTTCCTTCCCGCGGTGCGACCGGTGCATACCGCGCCGTCGCGCTCCTCGCCACGGCTCCACGCGCATGCCGGGCTTTTCCCGCGTTCCTCACCGTGGGACAGGTCGACGCGCCTGTCAACATATTGTACGCGGGCGCTCCATATTTATTCGCGGCGTCGGACAGGCGCACTCGTGCTTCAGCCGGCACCGGCGTGCCGAACCATCACGGATCGCCGCGCCGTACTGACGCATACCCGGTACACGCGCCGCGCCGGGCCTTCACATCACGCGCACTGCGCCGTTCCGGCGAACGGCTGTCTCGATAATCACTCCCGGGAGGAAAACCCATGGAACTCTACGACCTCACAAAATCCTACACGCTCTTCGAAGAAGCCAAGAAGTACGTGCCCAACGGCATTTACGGAGCGCGCACGCCGAACTTCCTGACCTTCGGCTCGCACCCGGCCTTCATCGCGCGCGGGGAGGGCTGCCGCATATGGGACGTCGACGGCAACGAATACATCGACTACATGTGCTCGTTCGGCACCAACCTGCTGGGCCTCAAGCACCCGAAGATCGACGCGGCCGCGAAGGCGCAGATGGAAAAAGCCGACTGCTTCACCCTGCCCAGCGACCTGTGGATACCGCTCGCCAAGAAGATGACCTCGACGATAAAGGGCGGCGACTGGTGCGTCTACGCCAAGAACGGCTCGGACGTCACCTCGTATTCGCTCGCCGTGGCGCGCGCGTTTACCGGGAAATGGGAGATACTGCTGGCGAAGGGCTCCTACCACGGCGCGCACCCGTGGTGCCAGACCCACGGCGCGGGCGTGCCCGACGAGTGGAAAAGCCACATCCAGTACATCGAGTACAACGACCCGGCCGACCTCAGGCGCGTGGTCGAGGCCAACAAGGGGAAGATCGCCGCGATCATCCTCACGCCGCACCGACACGACTCCATGAGGGACCAGGAGCTTCCCACCAAGGAGTTCGTCGACACGGTCAACGCGCTCGCCAAAAGCGAGGGTTTCCTCATCATCATCGACGACATCCGCTGCGGCTTCAGGCTGAAGCTGTCGGGGAGCGCCGACCACTACGGCTACAGCGCCGACCTCCAGTGCTTCGGGAAGGCCATGGCCAACGGCTACCCGATCGCCATCGCCATGGGCAGGGACGAGCTCAAGCAGGCGGCGGGAAGCGTCTTCTTCTCCGGTACGCATTTCTTCTCGGGCGTGCCCTTTGCCGCCGCCATGGCCACGATCGACGAGATCAAGGCAAGCGGGGCGATTGAAAAGATCGAGAAGCTCGGCATGAAGCTCATGAAGGGCATGGCCGACGCGGCCGCCGCCGAGGGCGTAAAGGTGACCATGTCCGGTCCGCCCGCCATGCCGTACATGACGTTCGCCGACGACCCCATGTTCGAGAAGAATCGCTACTTCTGCGGCGAGGCCGCGCGACGGGGCATCTTTCTGCACCCGCACCACAACTGGTTCGTCTGCGCGGCCATGGAAGAGGCCGACATCCAGAAGACGCTCGACGTTTCGGCCGAGTGCTTCAGGCTGACCGCCAAAAAGTTCTAGTCCCGCCGCGGGTGCCGAGTCCCGCGAACGCATAACAAAAACGGCGTAGCCCGAAAGGGATACGCCGTTTTTTCGTACGTGATGTGCCGGCCCGCCGGGGGCCGGCACCCGCCGCCTCAGACCGCCGGAACGCCCCCGGCGAAACCGTCGCGTATCTTCGCCATGACGAACGAAAAGTGCTCGGTGAGCCGTCCCTCCGCGGCCGCGGCGCGGATTCCGAGCGACAGGTACGCGCTCTTCATCGAGATACGGCACGCGCGCGAGAGGCCGATCGTCGCGACCGTCGCGTGCCGCAGGATGAAGCGGAAGGCCCGCGCGTACGCCTCCTCGTTCACCGCGCGGAGATCCGAGGATACCGCGTCCGGGTGGAGCTTCAGGATCATGTTGTGCACGATGGGGTGCACGAAGCCGTGCCCGTGGATGGCGGCGTACCCGTAGAGGCGGATAAGGCCGTTCAGCCACTCGCAGTACGAGGCCAGCACCCCGCCCGAGTTCGCCAGGATGTCCGGAAACGAAACGATGCCGCGCTCCGCCAGGGCGTCCTCGGCGTCGCAGGTAACCGGACCGTTCGCGCCCTGAAGCACGTACTCGCAGGCCAGGCGCCCGGCGCCGACGGCCTGCGAATGGGGCCGCTCGAACGACACGATGACGTCCTCGAGCGCGGAGGGCACCACCACGTTCACCACGGCGGTGAGCGGGAGGAGCGTATTACCGGCCGCGAACTCACAGCCCTCCAGCACGTCGGGCGGGGCGTCGCCGAGCGCGCGGCCGCCGGCGCAGAAATCGGCCAGGGCCGCGACGTTCGATATGCGGCGGCCGTGCAGCACCGTGCCGCTCACGTCGGACACCATGGTGACGGCCGCGCCGATCTCGTCGACGAAGCGGGCGAAGGAGGAGCCGACCTTGCCGAAGCCCTGAATGGCGAAAGTGAGGCGCGACATTCGCTCGCGCGAGCGCCGCGTGTACTCGGCGT
>CAZEAH010000377.1:0-3810 GCA_964510075.1 uncultured Leptospirales bacterium
ACCTCAAGAAGCGCATGGCGACCGCCGAGGGGCGGCGGATCGCCGGGGGACGCCATGATTTCATGGTGGAATTTTTCAGCCGTCTCGACCGGGAGCACCGGGGCGAGGATTGAGACGGCCGCGCAGCTTCTCCCGCGCGACCGGAACAAGGGCGAGCGCCCCCAGCAGCACGAGCGCCGAAAGCACCTTCCACGAAACGATATCGCCCGGTGAATCGATGACCGACAGGCGGCTGCCCGCATAGGCGTAGACGAACGAGCCGGGGATTATTCCCGCCGCCGTGGTCCATACGAACGTCGTAAAGCGCACCGTCGTCAGCCCGGCAAGTAAATTAATGAGAAAAAACGGGAAAAGCGGAATGAGCCTGAGCGTGAGCAGGTAACGCGCTCCGTTCCGCTCGACCTCGGCGTTAAAGGCCGCCAGCCGTTCCCCGTATCGTTTCTGCACCCAGTCGCCCAGAAGGTAGCGCGCGGCCAGGAACACGAGCGCGGCGCCCGCCGTCGCGCCGACATTGACCAGGAGAGTACCCGCCACGGCCCCGAAGGCGAAGCCGCCCGCCAGGGTGAGCACGGCGGCTCCCGGCACCGAGAGGGCGACGGCGGCCACGTACACGGCGATATACGCCAGCGCCGAGAACGCGTAATGAGCGTCCACGAAGGCAAGCAGGCGGTCGCGGTTGGCCTGCAGGTTCTCGAAGCTGATGAGCTCTCCCGCGCTCGATAATCGCAGGACCGCGAGAACGGCGAGCGCCGCCGAGGCCAGCGCGATCTTTTTCCACGGCAGTCTCATCCCGTCACCTTTTTCAGCAGGCGGGCGATGGCGCCGGCCGTCTTCACGATCGGATTGTTTCGCAGCTCGTCGATATAGGCCTGCCTTGATGCCCGCTTGACGAGGTCGCTGTAGCCGGGGTAGGCGTGCGCGACCGAGCTGATGCGGCTGAAGCGAGCGCCGAGTTTGAGCGCGAGGAGCGCCTGCTGCATGAGCTCCCCGGCCGCGGGCCCCAGTATGTGGATGCCGAGCAGCTTTCCCCTCGCGCCGCAGACGAACACCCCGGCCCCCGCCCCGACGCCGTCGGTCTTTCCGCGGTCGATTTCCCCGTAGGAGCTCCGGTACACCCGCACCCGCCCGCCGTATATCTTCCGGGCCTCTTCCACGGTGAGCCCCGCGCGGGCGAGCTCCGGGTCGGTGTATGTCACCCACGGCACGGCGGTGTAATCCACTTTTGTTTTGATCGGCAGGAACATGTTCCTCACCGCGACAATGGATTGGGCCTCGGCCATGTGGCTGAAGAGATACGGCCCGGCGACGTCGCCGCTCGCGTAGATTCCGGGCGCGGTGGTGCGCATATACGCGTCGACCTTCACCCCTTTTTGATCGAAGGCGACACCGGCCGCCTCGAGCCCCAGGTCCTCGACGTTCGGACTGCGGCCGACGGCGACGAGCACCGAATCGGCCGTAAATTCTCGGCGCGCGCCCGAGGCGTCCGCCGCGGCGAGCGTGATCCCCTTTTTCGTGCGGGAGAAAGCGAGCGCGCGGTACCCGACCGCCATTACCACGCCTTCGGATGTCAGGGAGGCGGCAAGCGCGTCCGCCAGTTCCGGCTCCTCGCGGTAGAGCATGCGCTCCATCATTTCCACAACGGTGACACGCACGCCCAGCCGGTTGAATGCCGCGGCGAGTTCCAGCCCGATGGGGCCTCCGCCCAGCACGATCATCGATTTCGGCAGGCGCTTCTGCGCGAACACCGTCTCGCTGGTCAGGAAGGGCACACTCCGCAGTCCTTCGATCGGCGGGACGAGAGGCCGCGAGCCTGTGGCGACGAGAAAGCGCCGCGCGGCGAGGACCCTGTCCCCCAGGCG
The DNA here is from genome assembly GCA_964510075.1 of uncultured Leptospirales bacterium. GTDB lineage: Bacteria > Spirochaetota > UBA4802 > UBA4802 > UBA5368 > MVZN01. The sequence goes on from CAZEAH010000377.1 coordinate 1,860, forward strand.
AAGCCGCTTCGGGTCGGCGAACACCGGCCGCCCGAAGAACACGCGTATGCCGAGTGCCTCGAAGCGCTCCGGTCGTTCCCCCTCGTACACGCGTTCGACCACCGACCGCACATATCGAAGCGCTCCGTCCGCCCGCGTTTTTGCCGGGCGGACGCTCCCCGGAACGAACTCCGCAAGGCGCGCGGACTCGCGCGCGGCGTGAGCCGCCCGGATGAGGGCCTTGCTGGGCACACAACCCGACCATGTGCACTCGCCGCCGATGCGCGAGCGCTCCACCAGCGCCACGCGCTTGCCCAGCCCGTTCGCGGTCATGGCGGCGGTTATGCCGGCCGAACCGGCCCCTATGACGACCAGGTCGAAGTCCGTTGTATTCATTCAGTCCCCCTTCGCGAAACCATTGACGCGAACGGCGTGAGGAGTATCCCCGCGAAGCCCTGCCAGCGGTCCGCGCGCAGTATATTGAGACCCAGATCGATCGAGCGCGTATCGTCGCGCTCGCGGTAGCTTCCGAACAGGCGGTCCCAGAACGAGAATACCGACGAGTAGTTTGAATGCGTCTCGGGCACAAGGCGCGAGTGGTGCACGCGGTGCATGTCGGGCGTGACGATGAGCGCTCGCAGGGCCCGGTCCGCGCGGGACGGAAGGGCGATGTTGCCGTGGTGGAAGAGTATGACCGGCAGGAGCACCGCCTCGTACAGCGCGAGGTGCGCGATGTCCATCCCGAGCAGTACGATGACGAGGGGCCGCAGCAGGGACGAGGCGAGGATTTCGAACGGATGGAAGCGCACCGCCGTGGACGCGTCCATCGCGCGATCGGCGTGGTGCGCGCGGTGCAGCATCCAGAGCGGCCGCACGCGGTGGTTCAGGCGGTGCCACCAGTACATCCACAGGTCGAAGAGAACGAAAACCATGACCGCCTTGAGCGGCGCGTCGAGGCCGGGAATGTCAAACGCGCGGGCGAGGCCGATTGAATGCCTCCCCGACCATTCCACCGCGGCGAAGGCGAGCAGACCCCCGGCCAGACCCACCAGAACGGCGTTCGCCAAACCCATCCCGAGATTATGGGCCGAATGGCGCGCCCTGTCGGCCAGCCTTCTACCGGCGAAATGGGGCGCGATCCCCTCGACGGAGAAGACCAGAACGAACGCGGCGGCCGAGGACAAAAGCTTCTCCATCATGAACCCTCCCGGGCAATTTCTTTTTCGTAATAACGCATCAGCCGCGACGGCCGAGCGACGTCGCCCCGGGCTCCACCGCGCGGCGCGGCCCCGGCCATCCACCCGGCAAGGTCGTCCGCGGTATCGATGTCGCGCAGTCCCGGCAGAGTCGCGTATTTTCTCCCCGACGCGCGAAGCCTTTCCATCGTGCGCTCCGCCACCGTTGCCGTGCTCCACCGGATATCCTCGAATACAGACGGCAGAAAGCCCCCGCGCGTGAAGCCTATAAGGTAATACCCGCCGTCGGCGGACGGGCCCAGCACCGCGTCGTGAGCGCCGAGCAGTGCGAAGGCGCGGTCGATCATCGTACTCGACAGATCCGGGATGTCGCTACCCACGAGCACCGCGCTCGAAACGCCCCCGGCGAACGCCGACACGAAGGAGCGGCGCATGCGCGCTCCGATGTCACCGTCACCCTGAGGCTCGTACAGAAGTCCGCCGCCCAGCCACTCGCGGAAGGCGTCGGCACGATCGTCGGGGGAAAACGCGATCACCGTCTCCCTGCCCGTCTTTGCGGCCGCGTCGACCGCGTCCATGGCCATCAGGCGGGAGATGTCAGCGGCCCTGCGGGCCCCGATAACGCGCGCAAGCCTGGTTTTTACCGTGTTCTCCTCAGGATATTTGACGAATACGATTATCCGACGGGAGCCGTCCATCCCCCCTCCGTCCGGCGCTCAGCGCCGGTAATAAAAACGTACCAGCCGTTCCGGCGATACGCCGGCACAATACAGTAT
>CAZEAH010000378.1:0-3806 GCA_964510075.1 uncultured Leptospirales bacterium
CAAGGGCTGTTCGAAAACAGGCCGTTTATGCCTCAATGTGCTGAATAGTTACAAAGTTTTAATTTTTAGAGGTTCCCTTATAATTATACAGCGTTACATGGAATTCGTTCAATATTTTTTTGCATGGATGTACTCGGGTGGATATGACCTGCCTGCATACTCCGCGAGACGAGCGCCGGCATGATTTCGACGATTATTTTACTGGAGGTTGGAGGGGGGGCGGCTTGGTCCGGCAGAACGCGGCATAAGTGTATATAAATATTTGCTTGTAATATTTGAAACAATACCGTAGGTGTTGACATATCATACGGTCATCGGAAGGGCGGCCCCGCGTGCCATTGAGAGGGTACATTCATGATTTAATGGAGGAACTCATGCTGACAGCACTGAAACGGAAATACTCGCGGATCCACGGCCTTCTCGGCGTGGTGACCCTTAAAAAAGGGAAACCGATCTCGGTTGGAAGCGTTCTCGAAAAACAGGCGGCGAAACGCCCCGACAAGCCGCTCATCCTCTTTGAGGATCGCGTAATCACCTATCGCGAGTTCAACGAGGCGGCAAACAGGTACGCGCATCTGTTCGCTTCGCTCGATTTCCGGAAGGGGGACACGGTCGCTCTCTTTATGGACAACCGTCCTGAATATCTCATCATCCATGCAGGTCTTGCCAAAATCGGTGTGGTGCCCGCCCTGGTAAACAACAATATCCGCGGCAAGGTGCTCGTGCATGCGCTCAACATAGCCGGGGCCCGTGCGCTGATCGTCGGGCACGAGTATGCGGCCGATTACCTGGCCGTCGCGCGCGAGGTGAAGCTCGCGAAGCCCGCCCTGGTCTTCATCGAGAAGAAGGGCGCCGATATAAAGACGCCGAAGGGGATGAAGGACCTCGCGCCGCTTCTCGCCGCGCAGCCGGCGGCGAACCCGGTTATGGACCCGCCGCTCACCACGCGCGATGTCCTTGAATATATCTATACCTCCGGCACGACCGGAATGCCCAAGGCGACGGTGCTCACCCACCACAAGTGGGTTCAGCTCGGCTACGGCGCGGGAGGGCTCTGCCTGACGGCAATTCCCGAGGACGTGCAGTACTGCTGTCTTCCCCTGTACCACAACAGCGGAATCAATATCGCGTGGCCGACCACGCTCATGCACGGCGGCACCTTCGCCCTGCGGCGCAAGTTCTCGGCGTCGAACTTCTGGAACGACGTTCGCAGATACAACGCCACGCTCTTCGTGTACATCGGGGAGCTGTGCCGATATCTCAACAATCAGCCGAAAAAGGACGACGACGCGGACAATCCCCTGCGGTATATCCTCGGCAACGGTATGAGGGGCGATTACTGGGTCGAGTTCCAGGAACGCTTCGGAATAGAGCGCATCGTGGAGGTCTACGGCGCCACCGAGGGAGTCGGGGGCCTTTCCAACATCAAGGGGGTTCCGGGGATGATAGGAAGGCTCCGCACGGCGGGAATCCGCATGGGCGAGGTCGCGCGCTACGACGCGGAAAAGGAGGAACTGGTCCGCGACGGGAACGGTTTTGTGGTGAAGTGCCGTCCCGGGGAGACCGGGATGTTCCTGGCGAAGATTAGCGACGTGAGCCCGTTCTCGGGATACAAGGGAAACTCGAAAGCCACGAGCGAGAAAATACTCGAGAATGTGTTCGCCCCCGGCGACCGGTATTTCGTAAGCGGCGACCTTTTCAAGCTGCACGAAAAGGATTACGTGTCGTTCGTCGACCGGCTCGGCGACACCTTCAAGTGGAAAGGCGAGGTCGTGGCGACGAACGAGGTGGCGGATATACTGAACCGGTTCGGAGGCATCGAGGACAGCAACGTATACGGAGTCACGGTGAAGGGAGCAGAGGGGCGCTGCGGGATGGTTGCCATCACCCCGCTTCCCGGCGTTTCGATCGACTGGAAGAAATTCGCAGCGTATGTGAACGAAAACCTTCCCGTCTATGCCCGCCCGTACTTTGTAAGGGTGCGCGGGGAAAAGGACGCGACCTCGAGCTTCAAGCAGCTGAAGACCTCGCTTCAGAAGGAAGGATTCGATCCGAAGACGGTGAAAGACCCGCTGTACTTCCTCGATCCGCGGAAAAAGACGTACGTAAAAATCACCCCCGCGCTGTACGGGGAGATACAGTCCGGAAAGATCAAATTCTGAACCGGGCCGGCCGTGACGGTCGGCGTGACAGGGGAGTGGCGATGCGGCCCCTCTCCGTCACTCGCCCGTTCCGACCAGGGGAAGCTCCTTCTCGATCCTGAAATATACCAGGAACTTCTTCTTCGGTTCGAGCTCCTCCTTTTCGGAGTCGTACCGGCGGCGCCGCAGTGCCGCTATGGTATCGGGGTCGCTCTCCTCTCCGGTTTTCGCCAGGTACAGTCGTTTTCCCGCGCGCTTCGATCCGGTTTCTATAAAAATGTACGCGGCCTTCGGATTTGAGCTCAGGTTGTGAAGGCTCAGGCGGTCGTTCATGATGAACGCGATTGACCCGTTATCCATGAAATGCGGCCGCGCGTAAACGGCCCCGTTCACGTTTCCATCCGCGTCGGCCGTTGCGAGTATTCCCGTTCCTGTCGTCGATTCGAAATAGTGTTTTAGTTCCATACGGCTCCCTGTGTTTTTGTAATTTCAGAAAGTATACGGAATAAGACGACGGCGGACAAATTATTTTTTTGGAAGTACATTCGTTTTGTTGACAAAAGCAAGGGGGTGATATATTTAGGAATCCTAAATATTTACGGGAGCGTCCATGGCCCCGAAGGGCCATACGGCGCATGATATATCAGTCCGGCGCAACGGAGAACGGAATGAACGGTGATGAAGGTCTTTTCAGCGTTGAATACTGCAGGGGTTTTCGGGGATGCCCGCGGGCGGCGCTCGACGGTTCCGCCCTCGCGCGGCTTATCGAAGAAAAGATGACGGCGCTCGGGAATGAACATTCCGCCGGCGGAGATCCTGAGGCCTCCCTGCATCACAGGAAATTCCGTGTGTCGCTCTCGCTCTGCCCGAACGCGTGCTCGCGGCCGCAGATAGCGGACTTCGGCGTGATCGGCGCAGCCCTTCCCGGGGCGAGCGGAAACACCTGCACCGGCTGTAATGTCTGTACCGGTGTGTGCAGGGAAGGGGCCATCAGCCCGCGATTCGGATTTCCCGTGATCGATTATTCCCGCTGCGTGTCGTGCGGCGAGTGCGCGCGCGCCTGCCCCTGCGGGTCGATCGAGATCCATTCAACCGGCTTCAGGGTGCTGGTGGGCGGAAGGCTCGGACGCCATCCGCGTCTGGCGCGCGAGCTGGGGCGCCTGTACACCCCGGAAGAGACGGCCGGTCTTTTCGAGCGCTCCGCCCGCCTCTTTCTGGAGCGCTGTCTCGAGGGCAGGCGGTTCGCCGAGCTGCTCGACAGGTACGACCTTGCCGGAGAGGGGCTCCGTGTCGGTGATAAGGGCCGCTTCGCCGTCGCTTCGGGAGGAGCGAAGTGAAACGCATGGCGGTCGCGCTTTCCCTGCCCGCCTTCGCGGCGGCAGGGCTTCATTTCCTCAGGGCGGGCGAGCCGGGGGTGTTTGCCGCCGGCCTGATGCTCCCTTTTTTATTCCTCGTACGACGGGAGTGGGCCCGGTACGTTCTGATGGCCGTCCTGTGGTCGGCCGCGGCGATGTGGATGGTGGTGTTACTGGACATCGCGCAGGCGCGAATCTTCATGGGCGCTCCATGGGTGCGCTTCGCGCTCGTTATGGCATTCGTGTTCATCCTGACGGTCGCGGCCGCGCTCCTTGTCGGGCGTGTGCGCTTCGGAAACACGGGAAAGGC
>CAZEAH010000379.1:0-3789 GCA_964510075.1 uncultured Leptospirales bacterium
GGCCGAGGCCGCGACCATGGTGGGAACTGCAAGGAAGAACGAGAACTCCGCGGCCACCAGACGCGAAGTTCCGAGCATCATGGCGCCGATAATGGTCGCCGCCGAGCGCGAAACGCCGGGCACCAGCGCGACGCACTGGAAAAGGCCGATGAGGAAGGCTGTGCCGTAGCCCAGCTCTTCAACGGAATTGATTCGCGAACCGCCGGTTCGCCGCCGGTCGACGACGACGAGGACGACGCCGCCGGTAACAAGCGCAATCGATACCACCATGTGATTGAAGAGCTTCTCCGAAACGTATTTTCCGACGAGCGTACCGATTACGACCGCCGGCGCGAGGCCGATCGCCGACTTTATCCAGAGCTCCCACGCCGCCTTTTTCTCCGCCGACGACGCAAAAGCGCCGAAGGGGAACAGGCGGCGGCGGAAATATACCACCACGGCGAGAACCGCTCCGAGCTGGATGAGGATCTTGAACGCGGTCGCGAAGTCGCCCTCAAAACCGATGAAGTCGTTGACGATGATGAGATGACCGGTGGAGCTTATTGGAAGGAACTCGGTTACGCCCTCCACCACGCCGAGCACGGCGGCTTTAAGCAGATCGTTCATGATACAGTGTCCTTATTGTTATGGCGGCACTCAGCCGTTATTGATCGCGCGGTATGTTTCCATGAGTTCATCGACGAGCCTCCCGAAATAGCGGATGGCGTTTTCGATCGGCCCTGGATTTCGCATATCGACTCCTGCCTCGATGAGCTCGTCGATGGGGAACATGGTCCCGCCGAGCGACAGGAAACGCAGGTAGCGCTCGCGCGCCGGCGCGCCCTCCGCGAGTACCTTCTGCGCTAGCGCGAGCGCGGCCGAAATGCCCGTGGCGTACTTGTAGACGTAGAAGGCCGAATAGAAGTGCGGAATGCGCAGGCACTCGAGCGAGAGCGCGTCGTCGATGACGATCGAGTCGCCGAAGTACTCCTCGAGGAGCCTTCGGTACACGCCGCGCACCGTTTCGAGCGTGAGAGGGTCGTTCTTCTCGACGAGCTCGTGCGAGAGCTTTTCGAACTCGGCGAACATGGTCTGGCGGAAGAGCGTTCCGCGGATGTCGTCTATTTCGCGGTTGAGGATATAGGCGCGCATGCGCGCGTCGCCGGCGTACTTTTCGAGAAGATAGGCGCTGAGGAGCGCCTCGTTGAAAGTGCTGGCCACCTCGGCCACGAAGATGGTGTACTCGTGGTAGTGATAGGGCTGCGCCTTCGCCGAGTAGTGCGAGTGCATGGAGTGCCCGGCCTCGTGGATGAGCGTGTAGAGGCTGTTGATGGTGTCGTCGCGGTAGTTCATGAGGATGTAGGGCGGCGAATCGTAGCATCCCGAGGAATAGGCGCCGCTTCGCTTGCCACGGTTCTCGTAGCGGTCCACCCATCCGCCCAGAAGCCCCGCGCGGAGCGTCTTCGTATAGTCCTCGCCGAGCGGCGCGAGCGCGGCCACGCAGGTCTCCACGGCCTCCTCGTAGCTCATTGAAAAGGGAACGTCCGGGATGATCGGCACATAGGTGTCGTAAAAGTGCAGGGCGGGCAATCCGAGCGCCTCTTTCCGAAACGCCAGGTACTTGAACAGCGGCGCGTTGTTCTTCCGCACCGTCGCAACCAGGTTGTCGTAAACCTCGCCGGGAACGTTGTCCCCGAACAGGGCCGCGGCGCGGCAGCTTTCGAATTTGCGCGCGCGCGCGTAAAAGCGGTCCTTTTTAACGGAATAGGCGAAGGCCGCGGCGATGCTGTGGCGGTGAACCTCGTACGCGCGGTAATACCGCTCGAAGGCGTTTTTGCGCACCTCGCGCGACGGGCTCATCAGGAAGGAGACGAAGTTACCGTGGCTCAGCTCGACCTCGCGTCCCGCGTCGTCGGTGACAGTTCCGAAGCTCAGGTCGGCGTTGTCGAGCTGGCTGAAGAACTGCGATGGCGCCTGCGCGAGCTCCCCGCCCATGGCCAGAAGCTCCTCCATCTCCGCGGAAAGGGTGTGCGGCTTGTAGCGGAAAATCTTCTCGAGCATGAACCGGTAGTCTTTCATGGACGCGTCGTCCATGTAGGCGCGCGCCGTGTCGTCGGGGAGCGCCTGGATCTCCGGCGTCATGAAGCTCGAAAGCTCGGAGGCGCGGTTGTAGAGGTTCATGGCGCGCCCGTAGAGCCCCATGTAGCGCTGGTTGGTCTTGTCCTCGTCGCTTTTCAGATGGGCGTAGGTGTAGAGCCGCTCCAGCTCGCGCGAGAGCGAAAGGTCGAACTCGAGCGCCTCTTTGAACACGGCCAGCGATTCGCCGAGGCGGCCTCGGTAGGCGGTGTATCCCTCTATCCTTTTTTCGAGCTCGCCGAAAAGGCGCTCCCACTCGTCGTCGTTTTCAAAAAGAGGGCCGAGGTCCCATCTGTGCGCCTCGGGGATCTCGCTTCGCTCGGGTATCCGTATCTCGTCCGGCATTGTTGTTCCTCACTTTCAGTTATATCGGCCGTCGGGCCGCGGTTCGACAGCCTATGCACGGTCGCCCGTTTATGCAATAAAAAAGCGTTTACGGCGCCCGTTTGATAACCGCCGCCACCCGGATGCCCCCGTTCATAAAGACGATCTTGCGGTCCCATGTAAGCGAGAGCGCCTTTTCGATCTCGATGCCCGGCACAATTATGCAGTACGCGCACGAAGCGTAGCGCTTCCGGATGGTCTCGCCGATACGGCGGTAAAAGGAGGTGATGTGTGTGCGGGCGATGCGCGCGCCGTAGGGCGGATTGATCGCCACAAGCGTCCTCTCCCCGATCGGCACGTCCGGACCGGCCGAAAAGAAGTCGGCCTGCCGCGGAACGACGATTCCTTCCACGCCGGCGCGCAGCGCGTTTCCGCGGGCGGTCTCCACCGCCGACGAATCGATGTCCGCGCAAAAAATGCTCTTGCCTGACGCGCTCTGTGCCGCGGACGCTTCGGCACAGAGCGTCTTTTTAAGATGAGCGAACGCCGCGGATCTAAAGGCCGGCCAGAGCTCGAAGGCGAAGGCGCGCTCCGCCCCGGGACAGCGGCCGCTCCAGACATGGGCCGCCTCGATGGAAAAGGTCCCCGAACCGCACATGGGATCGACAAGCGTATCGCAGCGCTCGATACCGGACGCGCGAAGCAGGGCCGCGGCGATGGTCTCGCGAAGGGGCGCCTGCGTGATATGGGTCTTGTATCCGCGCCGGTACAGCGGAGCGCCGCTCGCATCGATGCTCATCTCGCATATGTCGTTTCCGAAACGCACGAAGACCGTCTGTCGTGCGGCCGCATCATCCCCGCCGTCCGCCGGAAGGCCCAGTCCATATTTCGCCAGCCTCTCGCCGATGCCCGCGCGCACCTCCTCCTCGATGCGCCCGGTGTGATACAGCCGCGACTTTGCGCACGAGACGCTGAAGGCCGCCGGCGCTTTTTCAGAGAGGTACAGCTCCCACGGGAAGGCCGCCGTCTTTGCCCGCAGGCGTTCGAAGTGCGTCGCCGAAAAGCGGTCCAGGCGCATGAGCACGCGCGTAACGATGCGCGAGCACAGGTTCACCCGGTAGCAGGCGTCAAGGCGCGCCTCGAATTCGACTCCGCCCTCCATGGCCGAAAATTCGTCCGCTATTTCGAGCCTGCGGAACTCCTCGACCGCCAGATCCTCGAAGCCCGGCTGCACCACCGCGAAAAACCGGTGGGCCCTGCCCGCCGCGTGCCGGCGTATGCGCCGCGCGAGGGCTTTGCCCCCGCGTGATTCATCACTATCCATAAAGGCGTTGTAGGGCCGCCCGGGCG